>JAEUJR010000746.1 GCA_016793585.1 Archangium sp. | reverse complement strand
GCGCACCACCCCTGCCTGGTGCCGGTCGAACAGCACGCTGAACGCGGCCTTGTCACCGCGCCCCACCGCCACCATCAACCGCGCGTCGTCGTCTTCGACCAGCACGTGAATGGAAACCCCGGGCCCACGAGAAAGTCGCGCGACGGCGAAGAGTGAAGCGAGATCAGGCCCTTGAGCCGCCCAGGAACTCGGCCTGCGCGGTGCGGTCGAGCGGGTCACGGCGTTGCTGGGCGCACCACGTCACGTAGTCGCCGAGCACTGCGAGCCCACGCTGCAGCGCGGCCAGGGTCTCGGGCCCGTCCATCTCGAACCACACGGCGCCGTGGCCGGCGGCGCGCGGGTTGGTGGAGAGCAGCGAGAACGCCTCCATGAAGGCCTCGGCGCGGCGGGCGTTGGGCGTGCCGAACAGGCTCTTCTCTTTCAGCTGCCCGGCGAGCATCAGCCGCAGCAGCGACGAGAACGCGCGCGCGTCGGCGTTCTGCTGCGCGTACGGCGCGGCGGCCTCGAGGTACTCGGTGAGCTTCTTGCGGTCGCTGCGGCTCTCGACGTTGAGCAGGCGCGTCGCCGGGCGCGGGTGCCGCGGGTCGGGCAAGAGGTCGAGCGTCTTGGTGGCGAACTGCCAGAAGGCCATCGTCGCCTGGTCCGGGTCGTCCTCCTCGAGCACGATGTCGAGCATCTGCCGACGCGGCTTCACGGCGGGCAGGCCCCGGGCGGGCGTGGTGGCTGGCGGTGGTGGTGGGCCCGACGGCGCTTCGTCGGCCTCGACGATCTCGATGTCGCCGTCAGCGCCGGGCACCCACTGGCCGGGCGGCGTGAGGTCGAGGGGCGCGGGCGGCGGCGGCGTCACGTCTTCGAGCGCCTCGATGACGTCGACCTCGTCGCCCGCCTCGTCAGCAGCAGGCGGGAACCAGCTGCCGGGCGGCGTGGTGTTCGGCGGCGGAGGCGGCGCGACGGCAGGCTGCTCGCCCGAGGTGGTCTTCGCCATCAACGAGCGGAAGCTGGGCACCTGCGGCGCCTCGGCGAGCTCGACCATCATCTCGGGCTCGATGAGGTCGGGCGGCGGCACCAGCGCCGGGTCGGTCTTCACGCGCTCGGTCGGCGGCGCGCTCGGGGCCGGTTCGACGCCACCGGGCGGCGTCTGGCGCGAGGCGATCTCGGCCTCGGCAGCGGCGATGGCCTGAGCGCGGGCGCGTTTCGCGGCCTGCTCTTCCATCATCTCGAAGAACTCGTCGAGGTACGGCTTGAGGTCGTGCCAGAGGTGCTCGAGGCCCTGGTCGTCGCCCACGAGCTCCTTCGCGACGTCGTCAGACTGGTAGGCCTCGCTCAACAGCCCCGCGCGGCGCGCGAACTCGGCGCGGCTGGTGTCGACGAACTGCCGCGCCAGCTCGAGGTGGTAGAGGCAGCGCGCGAACTCCACCCGCCGGTTGCCGGCAGGCTGCAGCTCTTCGATGGCCTCTTTGAGCATCGTGACGTTGGAGCGGCTCTCCCAGCACGCGCCCAGCGCCTTCTTGAACCGCTTCTGCTCGAACGAGACGAGCAGGCTCGTCGCCGAGGCCCACAGCTCTTCGAGCTCGGGGTGCACGCGGGCGAACTCGACGCCGCTGCCTTCGCGCCAGAAGACGAGCAGGCGATCGGCGACGTCGATGAGCTCGTTGCGCGCTTCGGGGTCTCCACGGCGCGCGCGGTCGAGGTCGAACAACGCCGTCGCGAACTGCGCGCGGGGGTCTGACGACAGCCTCAGCCCGTGGAGCTCGTCGCGCAGACGGTCGAGATCACCCATCGCCTCGACGCAGCGGGCGATGGAAGAGATGACCTCATCTGAAAGCGGCGGGGACTCCACGTCGCGCGGAATCCTGCCTGTGGTGGCCGAGCAGCGCCACTCGATTCACACGACCGCTCACAGCGCGGCTTCGATCGTCTTCTTCATCTGGTCGGCGTAGATGTAGCCCGAGCTCGAGCCGCCGAAGTACGCGTGCCACTGAATCACGCCGCCCTCGAAGACGAAGCGCGCCTGCTCGGCTGCGGCCGGCTTGATGACGACCTTCTTGAGGCCGCCCTTCACGGCTTCTTTGCCCAGGTCGTCGACGGTGACGTCTTTGAGCGCCTTGATGAGGTTGGGCAGGCCATAGCTGTCGTGCGAGATGTACTGCGCGTCGGTGATGTTGCCGCTGAAGCCCTCCCAGTCGATCTCCACCGGCACCTCGGCCTGCGCGACCGACTTCAGCTGCGCCACGAACGTCTCTTCGTCTGCCTTCTTCCGCTCCAGCACCCAGCGCTTCTCGGCGAGTCCCATGTGTGTCTCCGGTGAGTTGGTGAATGCGAAGGGCTGATGCAGCGGCCCCTTTTTCGCGTGCGCATTTGGTGAGCCGTGGCGCCAGGGCTGTGGATCGAACCCACGATGCGAGCCGGCGACCAGCACCCACATGAACCTTCACGAGGCACAGTGGAGGAACCGAGCCGCCGCACGCAAAGCCGGTATCATCGCGAAATCCCCCGCGTTCCGGAGTTCACGATGCGAACCGTCATCGTCGCCTGCCTGCTGCTCGGCTGCACCGGCACGTTCGAAGGAGGCGTCGCGGAGCGGCCGACCGGGCAGGGTGGTGGTTCGACGGGCTCGGGCGGCGGCGAGGTCGATCAGCCCTTCGAGCCGACGAAGTTCGCCTGTGACGCGCAGCAGACGCCGACCGAGCTGCCGCTGCGACGGCTCACCCGGCGCCAGTACGTGAACTCGTTGACCGAGGTGGTGGCGCGCTCGGGCTTGAGCGGGGCCGACCTCACCGCGGTGCAGGACGTCGCGCGTGACGAGGTGGGCCCATTTCCCGAAGACCGGCTCGTCGGTGTTCCAGGAGAGAAGCACGGTGGCTTCAGCCGCCTCGACCAGGCGCTCCAGCAGGGCCACGTCGACACCTCGTACAACGTGGCCATCGCCATCGGCCGTGAGCTGACCTCGAGCGTGAACCGCCGCCGGGCGCTGGTCGGCGCGTGCGCGACCGACACCAACACCGCGAACGACGCCCAGTGCCTGCGCGACTTCATCACGCGCTTCGGCCGCCTGGTGCACCGCCGCCCCGTGACGCCGGAGGATGTGACGTTCTACTCGTCGATCGCAGGCACCACGCCCGTCGATGCCGCCGTGCTCGCCGACGTCGTCGGGTTGATGCTCACCTCGCCCCAATTCCTGTACCACGTCGAAGAGGGCGACCCCGCCGCGTCAGGCCCCACGGCGCTCGACGCGTACGCGCTCGCGAACCGGCTGTCGTTTCACTTCTGGCAGACGATGCCCGACGACGCGCTGCTGGCCGCCGCCGCCGACGGCTCGCTGCTCACCGAAGCAGGCTACCGCGCGCAGGTCGACCGGCTCTTCGCCGACCCGCGCACCGACGGCGCCATCGACGACTTCTTCGGGCAGTGGTGGCGGCTCGACGAGCTGCCGCCGCTCAACACCCGCCTGGGTACGACGGTGTTCGATGCCTTCGTCGACCGCGACATTCCGACGGCGACGCTGCACGAAGAGATGAACGCCGAGGTGCTCGAGCACGCGCGTGACGTCACCCGCCGCGCTGCGCCCGTGGCCGAGTTGCTCACCAGCCGCCGCTTCTTCGCCCGCACCGACGCGCTCGCGAGGCTCTACGGCCAGCCGCGGTGGGACGGCATGGGCACGCCGCCGTCGTTCACGCAGCCCGAGCGGCACGGCCTGCTGACGCGCGCCGCCTTTCTTGCCACGGGCAGCGCCAACACGCGGCCGGTGATGAAGGGGTATCGGGTTCGCAACGGGCTGCTCTGTACCCAGCTGCCGCCGCCTCCGCCCGGAGCCGGTGCCACGCCGCTGCCGCTGGCCCCCGACCTCACGACGCGTGAAGTGGTCGAGCGCATCACCGAGCAGTCGGGCACTACGTGCCAGGGCTGTCACCGCGGGCTGCTCAACCCGCTCGGGTTCGTGACCGAGAACTTCGACGCCATGGGGCGCGTGCGCACGGCCCAACGCCTCTTCTCCGAGACCGGCGCGGTGCTGCTCGACAAGCCGGTGAGCACCATCGCTCCGCCGAACGTCGCGGGCCACTATTCAGACATCGACGACGCGGCCGAGTTGCAGGAATTGATGTTGAAGGGCGAATTTCAGACCTGCTTCGCCCGCCAGTATTTCCGGTACACCTTTCAGAGAATGGAAGACGACGTGAAGGATGCCTGTCTGCTCGACTCGCTGCAGCAAGACGCGCTGGCCGGCAAGCCCGTGGCTGACGTGTTGAAGACGGTGGCGCTCGCGCCCGGGTTCAAGCGGAGGGACGTGCGATGAATCAGCTCAGCCGCCGGTGGGTGCTCAAAGGGCTGGGCGCGACGGTCGCGATTCCGGCGTTGCCGTCGTTGTTGAAGGCGTCTGACGCGCAGGCGCAGGGCATGCTCGAGCAGCGGTACTTCGTGAACCTGGGCACGCACCACGGCGCCGCCTGGGAGCGCTTCATGGTGCCCACCGCGCCCGCCACGGGGGTGACGAGGCAGATGTACGGCGGCCGCGAGATTCGCAGCTTCCCGCTGACGCGCACGCTGGCCGGTGGCAACGCCAGCATCTCGCCGGTGCTCTCGGCGCCCGAGGCCCGCTTCACCGAGACGCTGAAGAACAAGATGTGGGTCGCGCGCGGGCTCGACGTGCCCTGGTACTTCGGGCACCACACCGGCGGCCACCTCGGCAACTTCGCCCGCAACGACGGCAACGGTGGCGACGGCACGACGGCGCAGATGAACGCCATTCGGCCGACCATCGACCAGCTCATGGCCTGGAGCCCTTCGTTCTACACGGACCTCTCGGGCGTTCGGGAGCGCGTCATCGTGCTCTCGGGCCGCATGTCGTACGCGTGGCAGAACCCCGACACCCGCAGCGGGGCGATTCAGGAGATCACCGCCACCGCCGACTCACCGCAGAACCTGTTCCGGCGGCTCTTCCCCTCGACCGGTGCACAGCAGCGCGCCCCCATCGTCGACAAGGTGCTCGAGAACTACCGGCGCCTGCGTTCGAACACCCGGCTCTCGCGCGCCGACCGCGACCGCCTCGACGACCACATTCAGCGCGTGAGCGAGCTGCAGCGCCGCATCAACACCATGGCGACGTGCACGACGCCTGCGGCTCCAGCTGCGCCCTACGCCACGGCCGGCTCGGGAGCCGTCACGTACAACCCGCCGTTCGCGCAGAACCCCGTCGAGCAGGCCGCGTGGTACCGCGTGATGAACGACCTCATCGTGGCTGCCTTTGCCTGCGGCATGTCTCGCATTGCGGTCGGGCTCATCAACCCGAACCTGTCGACGTACGCTGGCGACTGGCATCAAGACGTCGCGCACCAGGCCGACGCCGCCGATGGCCTGCGCCAGGACGTGCTGTGGCACTCGTACAACGCGTTCTTCAAGGACATCTTCCTCGACCTCGCGGCGAAGCTCGACGGCGTGACGGTGGGCACGGGCAAGACGCTGCTCGACCAGGCGATGGTCTGTTGGACGCAGGAGTGTGGCCAGCGCACGCACGACTACCGCGACGCGGCGGTGGTGGGCTTCGGCGGCGCGGGTGGGCGGCTGGCCACGGGCATCGGCGTCGACTACCGCAACCTGAACCTGCGCTTCGAAGCGGCGAACGAGATGAACATCATCACGCGCCCGGGGCTGCTCTGGCACCAGTGGCTGGGCACCGTGCTGCAGACGATGGGTGTTCCGAAGAACGAGTGGGAAAAGCCGGCCGTCAACGGTGGCTACCCCGACTACAATTACATGAACGTGCAATGGCAGAGCATCAACGCTGCCCAGGCTTATCCGCAGCAGGTGTGGAGCGTGGCGGGTGAGCGGTTGCCGTTGTTGTCCATCGCGTGAGGAGTGACATGGTGGTCCGGTTCTTTGGCGCGGTGCTGGTGTTGGCTCTGTGCGCGTGTGACGCCATGGTGAGCGACCCGGCGCCGTCGGGTGGCGGCAGCGCGGCCGGCGGCGGCGGTGCGTCGGCAGGAGGCACCGGCTCGGCGGCAGGAGGCACCGTCACGGCGGGTGGCTCGGTCGCGGGTGGAGCGGCGACGGGCGGTGGCACGGCCTCGGCCGGCGGGAGCGCGGGCGGCGTCGTCAACGCGGGTGGCAGCGCGGCTGGTGGCGCGGCGGGCTCGGTCGACGCGGGTGCGAGCGGGCTCTTCGTTGCCATCGGGCATGTCAATCGCTCCATCGTGAGCTGTGACGACGGGCGCACCTGGGTTGGCAATCGTTCTGACAATGATGAGATCAGGTGCTTCACCAGCGCGCCCGATGGCGGCAGCTCTGACTGCGATCACAAGTACGGCGCAGGCCGTGGGGTGGCGTTCACGCCGCGCGCGGGCTTCGTCGGCAACTGGGGGTGGGGCGACCCCGGCGTGATTCGCCGCAGCGCCGATGGGGTGAACTGGAGCGTCGTCGACCAGGGCTCCAACTTCGCGAGCATGGCGGTGGGCCTCGATGGAACGCTCTTCGCCGCGTCACGGTCGGGCAAGGTCTCTCGCGACGATGGCCGTACGTGGACGTCGGCGGGCACGGCGAACCTCATGGCAGCAGGGCAGGCGGTGTGGAACGTGCGCCGCGGCGGCGCGGGTGGAACGGGGCAGGGCGTCTACGTCGTCGTCGCCGACTCGAACACCGCGATGGTGAGCAGCGACTTGATGACGTGGCGCGCGCCTCAAACCTATCCATCGACGTGCGGTGCAAACATTCAGTGGGAAGGGGGCGTCGCGAGCGGAAATGGCGTGCTGGTCATTCTCGGTGGTGACGGCGTTGCCTGCCGCAGCACCGACAACGGCCTCACGTGGACGGAGCATCAGACCGGCGGCACCATCGACTCACGCCTGCTGTGGACGGGCACCGAGTTCATGACGTGGGGCACGGTGTCGAATCAGCGCCGGGTGCTCCGCAGCCCCGACGGCATGACGTGGACGTCGGCCGCCACGAGCCTGCGGCGCAATGGCGCGGCCGTGTCGGGTGGTGGGCCCCTCATCGGCGCCGTCGCCCGCAGCCCGGGGGGAACGTTCGTGGCCGTCAATGGTGGCTGGCAAACCTGGTACACGAGCCAGCGCTTCTACCGGAGCAACGACGGCCTCACGTGGGACGAGCTCGCGAGTGGCAGCTACGTCGGCAGTCACCCCATCACGCACATCGTCTGGGGTGAAGGCACGCGGCCGGCAGCGTGTCCCTGACTCACCAGCTAGAGTGAGGTGATGGGTGCTTCAGCTGGTCGGGTGACGGTTCACATGGTGGCCAGCCTCGATGGCTTCATCGCGAGGCGTGATGGGCGCGTCGACTTCCTCGAGACGGCCGACGAGTTTCCCTCTGGGAAGGCGCTCGACGCCGCCGCGATGCAGGCCGTGCTGGGCAGCATCGACTGCTACGTGATGGGCGCGCGCACCTGGGAGACGGCGCTGGGCTTCGAGTCGAGCGGCGCGGGCTGGGCCTATGGTGACAAGCCGGTCTTCGTCGCGACCCATCGTGACCTGCCCAAAGCCAACCACCCGGTCGAGTTCTGGTCTGGCGACCTCGTGCGTTTGTTGAACGAACAGGTGAAGCCGCGCTTCAAAGACATCTGGGTCGTCGGAGGCGGCGCGCTGTGTGGCGAATGTCTGCGATTGGGGTTGGTCGATGAAGTTCGTTACGCGATGGTGCCCATCGTCATCGGCGACGGCATTCGTTTCTTCGAGGCGGTGGGGCGTGACGTGCCGATGCACCTCGTCGACACGACTGCGTACTCCACCGGCATGGTCGAGCTGCGCTACCAGGTGAAGCGTCAGACGACGATGCCTTCCCAGCGAGAGACCCACTTCGTCGGGTGAAAGGCCGGAATCGCCTTGGGCGTGAGCCTCGGTGCGCCGTCTCGCCAGAAGGCCTTGAACGGCTTCTTCACGTTCGTCCTGTAGAAGTCGACGAGGTAGGCGAAGTCGCAGGCCGAGTAGTCCGAGAGCCACTGGTCGAGGTCGTGCACACCCGCGTCGTGGAAGAGCTGCATCGAATACCGGCAGGCCTCGTGCTCGTAGTCGTGCAGGCGCTGCAGCATCTCTTCCGACGGGTTCGGGTACAGCCGGTAGCCAATCTCTCGCGCGGCGACGTCGGTGTTCCACTGCACGGTGTGCCCGAAGAGGTGCGCGATGATGAAGAGGGCGCTCTCGATGTCTTCGGCGTAGTCGACGTGAATCTCGGCGCCGTCCAGGTCTCCGGAGAAGGGGTTGGGCACGTCACGAATTCGCACGGGAATGCCGTAGACGTGCTCGATGTGGTGCTCGAGCACGTTGAAGACCTCGCGCATTCTGGCTTCCGTCGGCTGCGTCACGGGCAACCCGAGCGGCTCGCGGCCGGGCTCACGATGGCGGCCGGGTCGATGCTGCACGCGCCGAACGCGTTCACCCTGATTCGGCCGACCGCGCCGCCGCCACCACCACCGCCGCGGTTGTCGTTGCCGCCCAACGTTGGAGCCGTCGAGCCCGCGCCACCATTGCCACCATTGCCGGCGTTGTTGGTATTGCCGCCCGCGGCCGGGGTCGCGCTGGTGGTCGCTCCATTCGCGCCGATCTCGCCCTGCGTGCCCTGATCTGCGCCTTCTCCAGCGCCGCCGCCATTCGCCGTGAGCCGTCCCGCGCTCGTCACCGTGAGCGAGGCCGCCTCGAGCAGCACCGCGCCGCCGCTGCCGCCGCCGCCACCACCCGACGAGTTGTTCGTCGCCTGCCTGCCGCCACCACCCGACGCGGTGACGACGTTCGACACGCGCAGCGAGCCAGCGACCGAGAATTGAAGCGCTCCACCGCCGGCACCACCGACGCCGGCGAGCGTTCCACCGCCCGGCCCGCCCGAGCAGCCCGCGCGCAGCGGCGTCAACGTCGCGGCCCCGAACGCCGCACCCGCGGCTCCAATCGTCGCGCCGCTGTTGTTGCCCTGCCCGCCGTTCGCGCCCGTCGTGCCGAAGCCACCACCGCCACCCCCTCCGCCGCGGCCCGAGCTCGTCGTGCCAGCGCCGCCCGTCGAAGCGCCACACAGCGCCGTCGACCCACCCGCGCCTGCCACGTCGAGCTGTGCGTTCGCCTGCACCGGGCCCGCGAGCGTCGCCGTGTCGAACACCGCGAACACCACCGGCCGGGAGCCCAACACCCGCAGGCTGCCAGCCGCGGTCACGTCGAGCCCGTACATGCCCAACACCACCACGTCGGGCCCTCCGTCTTGCGCGACGGTGACGACGTTCGGCTGCGGCTGGTTGCACCACGTCACGAACGGCGTCGACGCGTCGGGTGACGAGTCGAACACCGCCGCGCAGTTGAGCGTCACCGAGCCGACGAGCCCGCCCGCTGCCACGACCGCGGGGTTGAAGTTGCTCGGCGTGTACGGGAAGGACGGCGGCGTACAGCCACCATCGGCGCGGCACGCTCCGCCATCACACGCCTGGAACAACGGCCCCACGGTGTAGCTGCAGCCGCCATCGCCCTGACAGGCGCCGCTGGGCGCAAAACACGAAGAGGGTGGAGTCGTACAAGAATAGGTGGAGCCGCCGGCGCAACCACCATCGGCCAGGCAACTCTCGCCCGTCGTGCACGGGTCGCTGTCGCTGCATGCCGCGCCCGGGCTCAGTGAATACACACAGCCAGCGTCGACGTCGCACGCCCCCGCGCTGAAACACGCGCTTGGCGGAGTGTTGCAGCTGCGCGCAATGGCATCACATGTCTGTGTTGCCGAGCACGCGTCATTGGTTGTACAGAGATTGCCATCGTCGCAGGCAGCGCCGACCGTGCGGGCCGGGTACGAGCAGCCGCCATCGGTCAGACAGGCTCCCGCGGCGTTGAAGCAGCCGTTGGGAGGCGTCGTGCACGAGAACGCCGTACCCGCGCAGCCGCCGTCGGCCTGACAGGAATCGCCCAGCGTGCACGTGTTGGAGTCGCTGCACGCCGCGCCGGTGCTCACCTGGTACGTGCAGCCGCCATCACCGGGGTTGCAGGTGCCGAACGTCGCGAAGCACTGGCCGGGCGCCGCAGCGCACGTCACGGCCGTGCCCGCGCACGAACCGGTCGCCGTGCAGCGGTCGCTCGTCGTGCAGGCGTTGCCATCGTTGCAGACCGCGCCGGCGTCGAGCGGTGCATAGACACAGCCCGCGTCCCCCAGGCACACCCCCACGGCCGCGAAGCAGGGGCCAGGCGGCGTCGCGCACGCCAGCGTCGTCTGCGCTGCACAGCCTCCGTCGACGAGACACACGTCGGGGCCGGTGCAGGGGTTGCCGTCGTCACACGAGGTGCCTGCGTCGACGCGGGTGAAGACGCACGCACCCGTCGCCGGGTTGCAGACCCCCGCCGCCGCGCACTGCCCCGAGCCGGGCGCGCACTGCACCGCCGTGCCTCGACACGCTCCTTGTTGGCAGCGGTCCTGGGTCGTGCAGAGCATGCCGTCGTTGCAGGTCGAGCCCTCGCACGTCGGCGCCGCGCAGTCCGTCAGCAGGTCGCAGTCGTTGTCGACGCCATCGGTGCACGCCTCGGTCGCGCCCGGGTGAATGGCCGCATTCCCATCGGCGCAGTCGGGGCCGTCTTTGAGCGAAGCGCGGTACCCGTCACGGTCGGCGTCGAGCGCAGGGCCGGGCGCCGAGACCACCAGCGTCACCGTCGAGACCACGTCTTTCACGAAGACGCCCGTGGCCGGCTCGCTCTCGTCGTTGAGCACCTGCGGCGCCTCACAGCCGCTGCCCACGAAGCCGCGCGCGGTGAGCGTGACCTCGCCGTCGAGCTTGTCGCTCGAGTACACCGCGACCACGAGCCGCTCCTTGCGGGCGACGGGCGCAGAGACGCTCTCGGTGCCGTCAGCGCCGCGCGCCACCACCGTGAAGCAGGTGCTCTTCACCGTGGCGTCGACCTCGATCGTCACCTGAATCGCCGAGCGCGAAGGTGGGCAGGCGGAGACGAGCGCACACACCAGCAAGAGCCGAGCACCGATGGACGTTTGACCCACTGCGAGCGCCTCCCTACTGTGGAGTGAAATGAGACTCGCACGGCCGCTGGGAGTCGCGCTCATCGTCGCTTCATTCTGCTCCCATGCACAGGTTTTCGAAGGGCTCGACCTGACGCCGAAGAAGAAGGCGCGCAAGACGGGCGTGGTGGTGACGCTCACGGCGCCGGTCGCCGGCGCGCAGCTCATCATCGATGGCGAGGCGCCGATTGCGCTGCCGATGGAGGAGAAGACGCTGAAACCCGGCGAGCACGTGCTCAAGGTGCAGCGCCCCGGCTACCGCACCCTCACCGAGACGGTGACCCTCGTGGCCGCGAAGAAGAACGAGTTCAGCTTCACGCTCGTCGCGACGGGCGCGGTGGTGGCCGTGGAGTCGCCGACCGAGGGCGCGACCGCCTCCATCGACGGCGCGCTCGCCGAGAGCCTGCCGCTCTCGAAGGTGCTCGACGCCGGCCGACATGAGGTGACGGTCTCGGCCGACGGCTTCAAGCCGAAGCAGCAGACCGTCGAGGTCGTCGCGGGCGTCGACCAGACCATCTCGATCGCCCTCGTGCCGGGCAGCGACTCACCCGTCGCCGTCGACCTCACGCCTGACGGTGACAGCGACCTCGACCTCGAGCTCGCCGGGAAACGGAGCGCCAAAGAGCCGCCGCTCTACGCCCGCTGGTACGTCTGGGCCGGCGTCGCAGCCGTCGTCGTCGCGGGCGTCGTCACTGGCGTCGCCGTGAGCCAGGCGCCGAAACCCACGCCAGACCCGACCGTCGTCTGCGGCGGCCCCTGCGACGCCACCATCGGCTGGCCTGCTGGTGTGCGCTGACCCCCGTGCGTGTCGTGGGCCGACGCGCTATGCGCCGACCATGCGCCTCGCACTCCTGCTCGCGTTGTTGGCGGTGACTTCGTCGTCGTGCATTCGTTCACCCATCGCGATGATGACGTCGACGCGGCCACTCGCGCCGGGCGGCTACACCGAGCTTGGGCCCGTCGAAGAGACCGACTGCCTCTGGTACCTCTTCAGCGTCTTCCCCATCTCGACCGGCAATGACTTTCAGGCCGCCATTCGTGATGCGATTCGCCAGCGCTCGGGCGACGCGCTCATTCAGGTGACGGCCGAGACGTACTACCAGAACTTCCTCATCGTCAGCCGGTACTGCACCATCGTTCAGGGCATCGCGGTGCAGAGTTCGTCGAAGCCTTGAACTGGTAAGCCTCTAGAATCAGTCGGCTTTGCGGAGCATGTCAGACCGCTGGTCTATGACGGCCAATGTCTGATACGAAACAGGCGTTCAGGTTCCACCACCCCGAGGGGAGACGAGTCATGGCGATGAATCAAGAGAAGGAAAAGGCAATCGAGCTCGCGCTGCAGGCCGTCGAGCGGCAGTTCGGCAAGGGCAGCATCATGCGCCTGGGCAACGACGAGCCCATGGCGAAAGACGTCACCACGATTCCCACCGGGTCGGTCTCGCTCGACATCGCGCTCGGCGTCGGTGGCGTGCCGCGCGGCCGCATCGTCGAAATCTACGGGCCGGAGTCGTCGGGTAAGACGACGCTCTGTCTGCACATCGTGGCCGAGGCGCAGAAGCGCGGCGGCGTGTGTGGCTACATCGACGCCGAGCACGCGATGGACATCGGGTACGCGCGCAAGCTGGGCGTGCGCACCGACGACCTGCTCCTCTCGCAGCCCGACACCGGTGAGCAGGGCCTCGAGATCGCCGAGATGCTGGTTCGTTCGGGCGCCATCGACTGCCTCGTCATCGACTCCGTCGCCGCCCTCGTTCCCAAGGCCGAGCTCGAAGGTGAAATGGGCGACGCGCACATGGGCGTGCAGGCGCGCCTCATGAGCCAGGCGCTGCGCAAGCTGACGGGTACGGTGGCGAAGAGCCAGACGTGCCTCATCTTCATCAACCAGATTCGCATGAAGATCGGCGTCATGTTCGGCAACCCCGAGACGACGACGGGCGGCAACGCGCTCAAGTTCTACGCCTCGCAGCGCCTCGACATTCGCCGCATCGGCGCCATCAAGAACGGCGAGACCGTCGTCGGCAGCCGCAC
>JAEUJR010000719.1 GCA_016793585.1 Archangium sp. | reverse complement strand
AGAGGCGTCGAGCCCGCTCGGGGTCGTGGCTCAGGTGCATCGGTCGGGCACGCACCGTCGCGCGAACTGGGCGTGAGGTGAGGGCGACCGCCGCTCCGAAGGGATCACGAAGGCCGATGACTGGCGCGCCGTCGTCGGTGGTTCGCGCGGGCCCGAGGCGTTCGGCGCCTGCTTCGAGAAATGAGCCGACCGTGCGGTCGAGGTCATCGACGTGCAGGTGGCCCAGCCAGTGCGCTGGAGCTCCGCGCGCTCGCGCAACGGCCGGCAACTCGGTGATGAGCCCGTCGAGCGGCGCGAGCAGCACCGCCTCGTAGAACTTCCGTGCGGCCGCGACATCGGTCGTTCGCAGCTCGAAGTGGTGAAAGTCCATCGTCACTCCTGTGTGAACCAGGTGCACTGCCTCTCGATGCAGCCACAAAAAGTCGGCTGCGTGTGTTCGATCGCGATGGCGAGCTCGGCGTTGCCGCGCAGGTACCAGGCCTGGCAGACGTTTCCGCCGCCCTCGCAGTCGCCGTCGTCGCGGCAGGCACCGGCGCTCCACTTCGGAATCGCGGTGCGAAGGCGCGTCGCTCGGTACGGCTCTTCTTTGGTCGAATAGTGCGGCGTCGGCCTGCAGCGCGGCCCGTCTTTGCACGAGGGCCCGCCAGCTTCGTGCGCAGTGAGGGTGACGAAGAGCTCGGCGTCGGGCGCGTGTTTCGATGCGGCTTCGAGGTCGGCGACGATCGTCTCGAGGCTCGTCTGGCAGAGGTGAATGGAGAACGTCAGACAACCGCCGTCAGCGATGCCCGGGCATTTGTCGATGCTGTACATCGCCGAACTGCCACTGCTCAGCCCTCGAAGCGGGTTCGCGGCGCCGATCTGTTCCCACAGCGTCTTGCCTTCGGCCTCGGTGAACGCCCGCCCTGCGCGGTGAAGGGTGAACGTGGTTCCGTTCTTCGACGAGAGCTCAAAGGCGCCGAGCTTCTTCGACAGCGAAGACAGCAGCGTTCCGTTGCGGGCGCGGTCGAGACACGCCGTGTCGAGCGCGGGTTCGTGGCTCGCGGGAGTGGTTGCCGGAGCCACCGTCTGGCAGCCAGCGAGCCCGAGCAGGATGAGAAGTCGGCGGAACATCGAGCGAGCGTAGCGCTTCCGGCGCTCCAACCTCAGTGAGGGCGTGACCGCTCCTGGCCGAGGTACCCTCTGGACCGGTTCTTTGGACCGCGACCTCAGCGCGATTCCCTCGCTTGCGCTCGCACTGGTCTCGCTCGCGTGCGCGGTCGTCGCCGTCGCCGATGGTCGTCCGCGATGGCTGGTGTGGAGTGTCTTCCCGCTGTCTCTCTTCGTGACGGCGTGGTCCCTGATGCTCGGCCTCGCCTGAAGATCAGAGTCCTGCGACCTTGCTCGCCGCGCTCACTTCCCACACGAACTTCACCTTCTTCGTCGCGTTGGGGCCGAGCGCGATCTCCATGCGCGCGATGCCGTCCTTCGACACCGCGTTCGGTGCCGGGTCGCACTCTTTCTGGAGCACCTGCACTTCGACCTCCTTCACCTCGGAGACGAAGAGCCGTTCTTCCAGATTGAGCCGCTTCGGCTCGCGGCTCGCGTTCGACACGTGCAGCGTGACGATCTTCTTCGTGGTCTTTCGCCCGGTGAGTCGAGCCTCGTCGACCTTCTCGTCCACCACGCGCGTCACGCGAACGCCGTCTTCACTGCCGAACGAGAGCTTCAACGTCTCTTGCGGCGCGGTGAACGAGACCTGCGAGCGGCCCACGAAGCCGGCGGAGCGAATCAGATCGACCGGGCCGGCGAGCAACACCGAGCTCCCGGCGTTGGGGAACCGAGCAACCGTGAAGGCGAGGGGAGAGAACTCGGGCGGACACACGAGCTCGAGCGTCGCCTTCGCCTCGAAGCGGCCGAGTGGAACGCGGTGGGGCTGGCCGTCACTCGGAACCGTCGATCGCGCCGGAGCTGTGATCAGCCTCGCCTCGCCACCGTCATCGAGCCCCGGCAGCTCGGGCACCGTCGTCGACACTTCTCCGGCCGTCTGAATCACCTCTTCACGCACCGTCACGTCGACGACTCGCTTCTCGACTGACGTCTTCGGTCGCAGCGACAACCAGTCATCGACCAGCGTGGGCGGCGTCGTGCCGAGCGTCGGGCGCGCCGTCGAGAACTCGAGCTGCACGTCGTTCCACGCTTCGCCGGTGCGCTGCCACACCACCGCTTCGGACTCGAAGAGCACCTGCTCACCCGAGAGCGTCGCGCGATATGCAGGGCGCCACACGGCACACGGCACCAGGTAGCTGACGCGCACCGCGACCTCGCCCTGGCCTTCGAGGGTGAGTGAGAGGAAGCACTCGAGATCCTCCACGCGCTCCTCGGCCAACGCCAACGCCTGCCGCGTCGCCTGCAGCTCGCGCTTCACCGAGTCCACCGCCGCCTGTGCCGCGCGCACGCCCTCGTCGTTCTCCCGCTGCTGCGCCGACAACGCCTCGAGCTGGGTCTGCCACGTCGCCACATCGGCCTCGCCGTAGCCGACCCGTTGCCCCATCGACTGCAGCAGCGTCTGCCGCGCCACGTTCAGCGCCTCGCGCCGCGTCGTCAGCCGGTAGACGTCGGAGTCGTGCGCGTACTGCGTGTCGACCAACGTCTGCACCCGCTTGCGCAGGTCGCTCGCGTCGGCAGGCAGCCCACCTTTCTCCTTCTGCTTCCACCTTCGCACCAGCCGAGCTTCGTGCACCGTCGCGCCCGTCGCCTCGACCGAGAGCGATCGATCGACGGCGACGAGCGGAAAGCCCGGCAGCTCCACTGTCGAGATGCCTCCTGCGAGCGAAACCGTTCCGCGACGCTCCACCTGCGCGCGGTCTTCCATGACGATCACGTGATCGAGCTTCATGTTCAGTTCCTCCGGTTGCCGCCGACGAGCATCTTGTCGGCCGGAATGCGCACCAGAAACGAAGCGGTCAGCGTCGTGCGCCCACCAGGAGGCACCGTCACGTGCCATCGCCGCAGGCCTTCGGTCACCACGCCATCCACCGGGCCGGCGACCTTGCCCCAGGCAGGCTTCACCTCGGCCTCTTCCACCTTGATGTCCTTCTCCGAGAGCGGCACCTGCGGCACGCGCTCGCGCACCTCGAGGTTGGCGGCGCTCGCGAGGCGGTTGTTCACCTCGATGTCGATGTCGTGCTTGAGCACCGTCGAGCCACCGAGGAACCCTCCCGTGGTTTCGGCGAAGTTCGTCTTGCGCGCGACCTTGATGGCCTCTTCGACGCCGAGCCCGAGCCGCTCGGTGTTCGCGCCGGGGGGAATGGCCGGCATGGTGGTCGTCATGAGGAACTCGTCACCGACCGAGACCTCGACCGGTCCGGCGAGCAGGGCGGTCGTCGAGGCGTTCGAGATCGCCAGCGTGCGGTAGACCTTCGGCTCCACCGCGGGCACGCAGACGTACTGCGGCGTCAGTCCCACCTGGCACTCCATCACCGGCACCGTGCTCCATTGCCCGGTGGAGGGCACCTCGACGGGCGATGCGCAGTCGTAGCGGAAGTCGAAGGCATCGAATGACGCCACCATCGTGCAGCGCGGAGGCAGCGCGAGCGACTGCACCATCGAGGTTCGCTGCTGCCAGAGGTTCAAGACCGCGAGCAGCACGTCGACCTGCACCGTCACGCCGATCGCGAAGACGGCGTCGAACTCCGAGACCCGCGAGAGCTTTCCACGAGCGCCTGCCACCTCGGCGCCCGGCATGCGAAGGCGATCGTAGTCGAGCAGCCCTTCGGCCGGTGTGTAGGTTGGAACGACCGGTGCGTACTGGCTGCCCGTCGGCGATTCCTGCTCGAGCTTGTCGGCGAAGCCGTCGGAGCCACCTTCGTCTTCGTCGCGCGACATGACCGCGCTGGCTGCGACGGGGCCCGCCACCGCGATGGCACCTCCAACCGCGCGCGCCATTCCACCCAGAACGCCGCCGCCCCCACGCTTGGGCATCGCCTGCATGGGCGGCATCATCGGCGCAGCAGCGGGCGCGGGCATCGCACCAGGCGGCATGGGTTTGCTGGCGGCCCTGGTTCGCGACGGGGGCACCGGTGCATTCGCCTCGGCGGCCGGCTCCATCATCTGCTCGGCGAGCTCCATGTCGCGCTTCTTCATCGACTCCTTCTGTTGGTAGTCGTGGGCCTGTTGGCGAATGGGCGGCGGCGGTGGCGCCGGCGGTGCGAACGACGGCGGCGGCAGGGGCCGGCTCACCGTGTCGTAGCCGGCGAAGAGCTCGTCGAGGCCTGGCGGGGGCGCGCGGAAGCCCGGCTTCGGCGCCTGCGGTTGTGTTCGCCCGATGCGCAGCGACTTGAGCTCGGGCACGTCGGTGCGGCGGAGCAGCGTCGCGGTCGACAACGAGAGCGCCACGCCCTTCCAGTCTTCGCCGGTGTTCTGCGCGACCGATGCCCGCATGCGCAGCTTGCCGCCACCGAAGCCCTTCTCGAGCCGCAGCGTGTAGTTGGGCACCCAGCGCACACCAGGCACCTGGTACTCGACCTCGAGCTCGATCGGCCCCTCGGTCGCCTGCGACATCGACAACACGATCGCCCGGGTCACCTTCGCCTTCGAGTTGCGCTTCTCGGCAGAGGCTTCGGCCAGGCGGCGCTCGCGCAGCTGCAGCTCGTCTCGCGTGTCCTTGAGCTCCTTTTCGACGGCGCGTTTGTCGACGAGCAGCTGCTTCATGCGCTCGTCGACGAAGGCCGTCATCGCGAGCGTCGCCTCCACCGGAGCCGGCCGTGGCGCGGCTCCTTCTTTCGGCTCGAAGGGCACGGGCTTGAGCGTCTGCAGTTCGCGCAGCTCGGCGTCGTAGCGGTTGAACCGCAGCTCGAGCCGCGACACCTCGATCTTCGCCGCGTCACGCGCCTTCAACTCGGCTGACTCGTCGACGGCGTCGCCGAACTCCACGTCGAAGCCGGGCCGCACGTCGAGCACCCGAAGCCCAACCGGCCCCGTCAGCACCCGGCCTCGCACCGAGCCCGCGATCAGACTCATCGGCAACCCGACCACGCGCACCTCGGAGCCCACCCGCTCGACCTTCGCGCGCCGCGTGCACACCGCACCCTCGCGGTAGATGGTGACCGTCTGCAGCTCACTCGTGATGTTCATGGACCCCTCCACATCGACGCTCATGCTGCTTCAATGCGCCGACCCCGATGTTTGATGACAGCACTTCGAAGAACGTGCGGAAGGCCCGTGAATCAGCAGGCTTCGGTGCACTTGAGGCTGCGATCCTGCTGAACTGCGCACCGGCCTGACATGCACTCGGCGTCCTGGGTGCAGACGGTGCCGAGCGACTTGCTGGGCGGGCGGCAGGTGAAGGTGTTCGTGGTGTCGCACCAGCCCGTCGCGCAGGGAATGCTCACGGTGGTGTCGGGGTCGAGGCGCACGGCGCACGGCTCGTTGATCGCCGCGGGGCCGGTGCAGGTTCCCGTGTCGCCGCTGCCCGAAGGTTTGCAGTACGTGTCGACGCCGGTGCAGTCGTTGCGAGACGGCTTGCAGGCCTGCCCGCGCGTGGGCGCGGCTTTGCAGAGTTGCATCGTGAGATCGCACGACGCGCCGGCCTTGCACTGTTCTCCGACGAAGACGGCGTAGATCGAGCCGCGACACGCCGTGTCGAGATCGTCAGGCGAGCGGCAGGTACCGGCGCTGGGGGCCGTCGCGGGGAAGCCACTCCAGTTGATGTCGGAGCAGAGCAGGCCCGCTTCGCAGCTCCAGTGGAACCTGCACGGCTTGTCGAGCCCTTGAGGGCGAACGCAGGTGCCGGTCGCGCCATCGACGTAGGGCACGACGTCGCAGGCGAGGCCGGGCTCGCAGGTCGACGGCACGGTCGGGTCGAACTGGCACGAGTCACCGAGCTTGCGACGCGGGCGGCAGGTGCCTCCGAGGCAGATGAGATCGGTCTCGCACTCGGGGCTCGCTTCGCACGGCGTATCGAGCGGCTTGAGCGGAGCACACTTGCCGTCTTTTCCACAGACGAGGCCCGCGCCGCAGCCGAACGCGCACGGGTCTCCCTGCTTCGGCGACGACGAGCAGACGCCGCGACAGACGCCGTTGGGCTTGATGCAGACGGTGCCGGTGACGCACTCCTGGGCGTTCACGCAGGTCTCGCCAGCGGGCACGAAGCCGGTCAGCAACCCCGTGCGGAAAGTGCAGTCGGCGAAGGGGCGCGCGACGGTGCCGGGGTAGTCGGGCGGGAAGGTGGGCGGGCAGGCGCTCGACGTCATGCGCTTCTCACAGGCCGAGATCTTCGCCGGGTCGACCTTCACGAGCTCGCGATCGAACGACTGCTGAAGGGCCGCGTACTCTTGCAGACACCGCGCCTGTTCGTTCTGCGTGCAGGCCGAGTCTTCTTCGCGCTGGAAGGCGACGTAGCAGCGCTTCTTGAGCGCGCACTTCGCAGCGGCCAGGCGATCGCACGCTTCGGTGGGGCTCACGGTGGGACCGGCGTCGACCACCGCCCCGGCGTCGGGCGTCATCATCATCGGCTGCGGGCAGCCGAGCAGAGCAGCGACAGCGAGCGCGAGGGCAGGGCGGAGCACGGTCGGCAACCTACTGCCGGCCGCGCTCAGGCGGAACGCGCTTTTCCGATTCTCAGCCCCGCTTCTTCACGACGCCGGCCTTGTCGACGAAGTACGGCTCGGAGACGCGCTTCTCGACCTTCTCGCGATACCCCTGCACCTCGAAGCCCGTCTCGTGAAGCACCTCGACGCAGCGGGTCTGCACGCGCTTGGCGGTCTCGTCCTGAACCAGCACCTCGAGGATGGGCTCGCGCGCCTTCACGTCCTTCAGGGTTCCCAGCGTGCGCAACGCCGTCATCTTCACGTCGTCCGACATGTCCTTGAGCAGCGCGATGGCCGCGTCGGTGATGCCGGGGCCCTGCTTGCCGTCGAGGAAGTGCAGCAGCACCTCTTTCTTCTCGGGGTCGCGGGTGTACTCGACACCCAGCCGCTTCAGCTCTTCGATGACGATCTCGATCACCTTCTCTTCATCGAGAACGCCCGAGAGGATCTTCACGGCCCAGCTCGACGCGGCCTCGCTCTTCTTGAGGAACTCCCGAACCGGGGGCACGGCCTGCTCGCCCTGGGCGACGATGGCGTCGAAGACCATCTGCTTCTCGTCGGCGTCGGTCGTCTGCGGCTCGACCAGCATGGTGAAGCGCTGCATGAGCACCGGCACCACGTCAGGCGAGCGCGTCTGAATCAGCTCGTCGATGGCCTTCTGACGCGCCTGCGCCTCACCGTACTTCTCGGTGACCTTCTTCTTCAGCTTCTG
>JAEUJR010000693.1 GCA_016793585.1 Archangium sp. | reverse complement strand
GCCGATGGTGTACTTCTCGGAGTCGCTGATCACCGGCACGTCGTAGTTGAGCTCGCCGAACTGAATCTGCGACGCCCAGCCGCGGCCGTTGAGCTCCTTCTTGAAGCCGTCCTTGTAGTTGTCGAAGTCGGCGCCCTTGCTGACGTCGACGTTGAACGCGCCCGAGCCGTCATCGACGCCGAACACCGCGCCGCCCTTGAGCGTGTCGAGCGTGTCGCTGCCCTTCACCGTCTTGGTGCCGTCCTGGGTGGTCTCGACCTTCTCCCACAGGCGCTCGATCTTCACTTCGTACGCGAGGCACGGCTGCTTGGTGCACGGCGAGAGCAGCTGCTGCGCGGGCGGCACGACCTTGCCTTCGGTCGACATCGCGCCCTTCGGGTCGGTCGACGTGGGGTTGGCCTTCAGCTCGCCCGTCTTCTTGAAGGGCGCCGCGAGAATGCGCTTGCCCTTCATGTGCTGAAAGAGGCCGAAGCCGAGAACTGCAAGTCCAACGAGAAGAATGAGAACGCCCATCTGGTCACTCCAGGAAAGGCCGCACGCGGCGGCGTTGATTGGTGGTTGCTGGTCCGGAGTGGCCCCCCCCGGAACGGAGATGAGACCCGGGTGTCTTTTCGAGTGTGCAGGAATTTCCTCACACGTCGGCTTGAGGCCCGAAACGGGTGCCGTTACGCACGGTTGCCCATGCGAGCCATCGTCTACGACCGGTACGGCGCTCCCGAAACTCTGGAGCTGCGGCTCATGCCCGCGCCAGTGCCGAACGCCAACGAGGTGCTGGTGCGGGTGCGCGCCGCGTCGCTGAACCCGAAGGACTCATTGATCCGCAAGGGGAAGTTCAAGGCGGCCTCGGGAGCCACGTTTCCCAAGCTGCTCGGCTACGACCTCGCAGGCGTCGTCGAAGCCGTCGGCGCGCACGTCACGCACTTCAAGGTCGGTGACGAAGTCTTCGGCATGAAGAATGGCTTCACGGGCTCGACCGTGGCCGAGCTCGCCGTCGCGGCCGAAGACGAGCTCGCGAAGAAGCCTTCGTCACTCTCGTTCGAAGAAGCCGCGGCACTGCCGCTCACCTCGCTCACGGCGCTGCAGGCGCTGCGAGACCTGGGCAAGGTGACGACGGGTTCGCGGGTGCTGATTCACGGAGCGTCGGGTGGTGTCGGCGTCGTCGCGGTGCAAATCGCCAGAGCGCTCGGAGCCACTGTCACCACCACGAGCAGCGAGAAGAACCTCGACTTCGTGCGGGGCCTCGGCGCCGACGAGACGCTCGACTACACGAAGTCGACCGGGCTCGAGCGCGGCCGTGAGTGGGCGTGCGTGTTCGACGTGTTCGGCAATCAGCGCTTCTCGAAGGCGGCTCCAGCACTCTCGAAGCACGGCGTGTACGTGACGACCGTGCCGTCACCGCGAAACGTGTTCGACGACCTGCGCACGCGGTGGCTGCCGTTCAAGAAGGCGCGTCTGGTGGTGGTGAAGTCGAACCGCGCCGACCTCGAGGTGCTCGGCAAGCTGGTGGCTGCGGGCTCGCTGCGGGCCGTCATCGACCGGGTCGTGCCGCTCGCCGAGACGGCAGCGGGTCAGGGGCACATCGAGACCAAACGCGCGCGTGGGAAGGTCGTGGTGGCCATCGACTGAAAAGCCGCTGGCGACGAACACCACCTCGGCGCTATCACGATTGCCTCCTCACGCTCCGGGCCGGTCCGGAGCCGCAACAAACGACTCAACATGAACTCCCTCCTGCGCGCTCTCGTCGTCGTCTCCTTCTCGACCTTCTTCTCGTGCGGCGGTGGCGGCACCCCCGACGCTGGCACGACTGGCAACGCCACCAACGGCCAGACGCTCTTCACGAACAAGGGCTGCAACGCGTGCCACGGCATGAGCGCCGAGGGTTCGGCGAGCGGCCCCAACATCACGGGCTCCACCACGGCGGGCATCGGCGCGTGGTCACAGGCCGACTTCGCGAAGGCCGTGCGTCAGGCCGTGAGCCCCACGGGCAAGATGTACTGCTCGTCGATGCAGCCGCTGCCCACGCTGAGCGACACGCAGGTCGCTGACCTCTTCGCGTTCGTGAAGTCGAAGTCGAGCGAGAACAAGCCGACGAAGGCCTGCCCGTAAGCCGCAGCTCCTGCGAAGCTGTGCAGACCCCGGTGAGCCTCGCGCCCGCCGGGGTCTCTTCATGTCTGCCACCGACGCCCTCGATGCGCTGAACCGCCGCAACCTGCCTCAGGCCATGACGGCCGCGCTCGAGTGGTGGCGAAGCGCTCCCCTGCCACGGCTCGCCGAGCTGATCATCGCGCTCGAAGCGGTCACTCCCGAAGCCGACCGTGATGGCTTCTCGGCGCGACTGCTGCGGGTCGTCGCGGGCGGCAACAGCGTGAAGAGCCGCGCCAACGTCGAGGCGCTCGGCGAAGAGGCCGCTGACCCGCGCCTGACGGACTTTCTCATCACCCTCGTCGGCGCCCCGCCCTTCGACGTCGCTGCGGGAAACCCCGAGGCCTTCATTCGCGCCGTCGTCGAGCTGCTGCTGCGTCAGCCCGACCCGCGCGTGCTCACGTGGCGAGAGCAGGTCGACGCCTTCCTCGAGGCCCACCGGGGCTCGCGCCACGGGCAGCTGAGCCCCGCTGAGATGGCCGCCATCAGACGCATCGTCGCCGCGGCGCCTGCCTCACGCCCACCGAAGCCCAAAGCCGATGCCCGCGTCGAGGCGTTCGCCAGGGCGCTCGAGGCGCTGCAGCGCGAGCAGTCGTCTGGCACCGAAGCGCGTGAACGGCTGCTCGGCGACGTGGTGAAGCACTTCGACGACGCGCGCCTGCAGGTCTACGCCGACTTCCTCTCGGAGCGGGGTCACCCGCAGGGCGAGCTCATCGCGCGAATGATGGCGGGCGAGACCGAGGGGCTCGAGACGTTGAAGCGCGCCGCACGGCCGCCCTGCTTCGGCTCCGGCAAACTCGAGTGGGAGAAGGGCTTTGCCGTCAAAGCGCTCTTCGCCGACCGCGAGGGCATTCGCAGCCGCACGTGGGGGCCCGAGCTCGAGTGGGGCACGCTGCGCGAGACCGACGTCATTCCCCTCGATGGCTGTCACGCCGAGCGCCTCGAGACGCTGCACGTCGGCACGACGTACGTGAAAGACCTCGCCCGCCGCACCGAGCCGCTGGGCGTGAAGACGGTGGTGCTCCGGTCGCTCTCGCGCGGAGTTCGCAGTGACTGGAAGAAGGTGACCTCGCTGACGGCGCTCGAGCGGGTGGTGCTCGAAGGCCTCGAGACGTTCAGTGAGGTCGCCGCCTTTCTCGGCACCTCCACCGGGAAGCGCGTGAAGACGGTCGAGGTGAAGAGCCAGTTCTGGCTGGGGCGGCTGCTCTCCGAGGCGATGCCGGTGTTCGACGCGTCGAAGCACCTCACGACCATCGTGCTGCCATCGATGACGCTGCAGCGAGGCGGCACGCTCGAGGTCTCGCTCAGCAACGCGGTCGACACGCAGCGGCTCGTCAGGGAGCTGCGCGAGGTGAAGCGGCCCGTGTGCGAGCTCGTCGTGTTGAAGGGCCCCGAGGCGCTGACCGCAGAAGAGACGCTCCGGTCGCTCGGCAAACGCTTCGAGGTGAAGACCGAGTCGTCGACGTTGCTCACGAAGGTGAAGACGACGAGTGCTGGAGGACACGTCGCGCTCGAGCCCGAGCCAGGCGTCGTCTTCGACACCTCTGCGCTGGCGGTCGCGCTCGAGCAGCATCGGCCCAGCTCGCTCGAGCTGACGGGCGGCGTCGACTTCCGCGAGACGGCTGCGTCGTGGAAGCTGGCTGTGGCAGCGGGGGTCCAGCGCCTCACGCTTCGGCGCGGTCACGGCGACCTGCACGTCGAGCGCGGGCCGTACCAGCACTGGTACTTTGCGCCGTTCGTGGTGACGCTCGCGCGCGACTCGTCACGGTGGGAGCTGGGCGCTGGAGGAAAGGAGCTGCTCCCG
>JAEUJR010000876.1 GCA_016793585.1 Archangium sp. | reverse complement strand
CGTGAGGAACCACTCCATGTGCGTGAAGCCGTCGCCCATGCCGAGCGCCTTGAGCACGTTGCGGCCGAGCTCGACGCCGGGCTTCAGCTTCGGCTGGTACATGTCGCGCACGGTGATGATGACGGGAGAGATCCACTCGTTGGAGCGCGCCTCGATGGGCTTGGGCAGGTACGAGGCGATGTTCTCGTAGGCCGGCTTGCCGCCGATGCTGACGGTGTCGAAGGTGTACTCCTCGCCGGTGATGTACTCCTCGCAGCTGCACTCGGGCACGTGGCGCACGAGCTGGAGCGTCTTCTCCAACTCCTTCGCGTCACCCACGCGGTAGGTGTCGGCGCTGCCGGCGCCGGCGATGGGTTTGACGATGAGCGGGTAGCCAATCTCCTCGGCGGCGGCGCGAATCTCGCGCTCCGAGGTGCAGCGCTTCGATTTGGGAACGCGCAGACCGGCGGCCTGCACGCGCTCCTTCATGAGCTGCTTGTCGCGGAAGCCGCGCACCGTGTCGGCGCTCATGCCGGGCATGCCCCAGCGTTCGCGCATGCGGGCGGCGAGAATGACGAGGGGCTCCCAGTTGGCGAGCACGCGGTCGATGGGCACGCCCGAAAGCCACTTCGTCGCGCGGTTGATGACATCGTCTTCATCCATGATGCGCGGCACGTGCAGGTAGTCGTGCAGGTACGGCTTGAGCTCGCGGGGGAGCGCTTCAGGGCGCGTGTCGGCGATGCCGTAGACCTTCGCGCCGACCTCGGCGAGGCCGCGGGTGTACTGAATCATCTCGGGAGGAAACGTCGGGGCGAGGAAGACGACGCGCATGGTGGAGCGGAACGGTACCAGAGGCTTGAGCACGAGCCTCATCTTCGAACTCGCCGAGCTTGAGATCGTTGGTCTGTTGCAGACTCAGCAGGAGAGAAGGTGCCCTCTCGCCGCCTGCCTCCTGCGTGCCTGCTTTCGGTTTCGGGCGTCGTCGGTGGGTCCTGTTCGCCTGGCGGCGGTCGCGCCGCGAACTTCATCAACCTGCGGCTCGCGACGAGGGGGCGGTCGTCGACGCCGATTTGACCGCGCCGAGGATCGGCTCCATCAACCCGATGAGCCAGCTCATCACCGCCTTCACACGACGCGGCGGGGAGCGCCCGTGGGTGTGGAGGATGGAGATGGGCACGGGCCGCGCGGTGAACTCGGGTAGCACCTCGACGAGGCGGCCGCCGTGGCGCTCGACGCCGTAGCGCGGGAGCTGTGCGATGCCGAGGCCCGCGACGCAAGCCGCCTCGTATGCCTCGAAGTTGTCGACGGTCACCGCGCGCTTCATGGCGAGCTCGCGGTACGTCGTGCCCTCCCGGTACTCGAAGTTCGGCTCGGCGTCGGCCGCGTAGTGCACGACGAGGTGCTGGCGAAGGTCTTCGAGGGTGCGCGGCGTTCCCCGATGCCGCAGGTACGCGGGGCTGGCGCAGTTCATCATCGGGGACTCGCCGAGCTTGCGGCCGACGAGCGCCGGGTCGCGCACGGGGCCAATGCGCAGCACGAGGTCATAGCCCTCGCGGTGCGCAGAGGCGATGCGATCGCTGGCGAAGATCTCCACCTCGAGCTGCGGGTGCCGGGCGAGCAGGTCCGGGAGGTGTGGAATGACGAAGTCGACGGCCACGCGCACCGGGAGCTCGACGCGCACCCGCCCGCGCACGCCGCGACCGGCCTGGAAGAGCGTCGTCAACTCCTCCGCCTCGGCCAGGAACGCGGGCAGGCGCTGCAGCACCTGCTCACCCTCGGGCGTGAGCCGTACCACGCGCGTGGAGCGGTGCAGCAACTGCGCGCCGACCGTTGCCTCCAGCCGTTGCACCAGGGCGGACGCGCGCGCCTTGGGCATGCCCAGCTGGCGCGACGCCTCGGTGAAGCTCTGGAGCGCGGCGACGCGGGCGAAGACCTTCAGCGATTCGAGGTCGAGGCTCATTGTCTCGACATTCCAGACAATGTGTCGCACCGCACCGGATTTGTCGCGCGCGGGGTGGGCCTTACCTTGGGTGCATGAACTGGAACGCCTCGAACATTCCGTCACAACGAAATCGCACCGCGGTCGTCACGGGCACCGGGGGCCTCGGTCTCGAAGACTCCCTCGAGCTGTCGCGCGCCGGGGCGCACGTCGTCATCGCCGGTCGCAACCCTCAGAAGGGAGCGGAGGCCGTGGCGCGCGTTCGCGCTGAAGTGCCGGCAGCACAGGTGCGCTTCGAACAGGTCGACCTCGCGAGCCTCGAGTCCATCGAGGGCTTCGTGGGGCGGCTGGGGCAACAGCTCGGCTCGCTCGACCTGCTGGTGAACAACGCCGCGGTGATGACGCCCCCGAAGCGTGAGCGAACGAGCGACGGCTTCGAGCTGCAGCTGGGCACGAACTACCTCGGCCACTTCGCGCTGACCGCGCGGCTGATGCCGCTGCTGAAGAAGGGCAAAGACGCGCGCGTGGTGACGCTCTCGAGCGTGGCGGCGCGCGCCGGGGCGATCGACTTCGACGACCTCCAGTCCGAGCGCAGCTACGAGCCGATGCGCGCGTACGGCCAGTCGAAGCTGGCGTGCCTGATGTTCGGGCTCGAGCTCCAGCGGCAGAGCGAAGCGCGTGGCTGGGGCGTGACGAGCATCGCGGCACACCCGGGCGTCTCGCGCACCGACCTCCTCCACAACGCGCCCGGGCGTTGGAGCATGGCTGGCACGGCGCGAACGTTCTTGTGGTTCCTCTTTCAGCCTGCGGCGCAGGGCGCGCTGCCCACGCTGTACGCGGCGACGTCACCCGAGGCGAAGGGCGGGAACTATTACGGGCCCGACAAGCTCGGCGAGACCCGCGGGGCCCCGGCGCTGGCGAAGGTGCCGACCCAGGCGGAGGATCGAGCGAGCTCCGAGCGGCTGTGGAGGGTGAGCGAGCAGCTCACGCGCGTTTCCTTTGAGGAGGCGCCATGAACAAGTTCCTCGCCTACGCCCCGTACGCCTGGCTCACGTTCAGCGGCTTCGGCCACTTCCTCGCCGACGTGGTCTCGCAGCGCCTGCGGGGCGTGCGCGTTCCGAGCCTGGAGACCACGCTGTATTACGGGCTCAACACGAGCTTCGCCCTGAGCCAGGTGATCCTCGGCGCGCTCGGCACGTGGCTCGCGTGGCGTGCGCCGGAGTTGCTGCGCGAGGTGCCGCTGATGGTCGTCGCCACGCTGGCGGCCCTGGCCTGGCTCGCCATCACGTACCTCTTCATGGAGTACCGTGAGCCGAAGATGAACGCGGTCCTCGTGCTCGGGCTCCTCGTCGCGAGCTTCGTGGCCGGTCGCCCGTCATTGCCAGGAGACGAGTGACTAAGGCACGAGCACGTCTGACACGTTCGCAACGCCCGACATCGCGTTCGGCGGGCAGACCTGCACCGCATCATTCCGCGCAGGCCCACGACGCTCGCTGATTCCACCATCGGCCACGTCGAGCACCACGAGCCGCCCGGCGTTCTGATCAGCCAGGAAAATGGAGCTGCCCTTCACCGCGAACCGCCCCGGCAGGAACAACGGGCACGAACCGGCATCTCCGCACGTCGGCGTCGCCGGGCTCCACGTCGCCACGCGCCGGTCATTTCCATCGAGCACCACCACGCCCGCCTGCGAGACCGACGTCAGCACGAAGTTCTGGCCCGTGTAGTTCGCCTGCCCGCCGCACGAGACGACGAGCCCATCACCCAGCGTCGACACCCATTGCGGGTTGAGACACGCATCAGCGCCGAGGTCGATGACCGAGACCGCCTTGGTCGCCGGGTCGATCTTCGCGAGCAGGCCGGGCCCACCGGGCACGCAGATGGGGTTGCACTCGGCCGCGAAGTTGTTGAGCGCCACGTACACCTGCCCTCGCTGCGTCACCGCCGAGAACGGCCGCGCGACCGACGCTCCGCCATCGAAGCCCTTCAGGTCGAGGTTCTTCAGCGACACCTCGGCCGTCGCGCGCAGGTTCGCCGGGTCAGAGATGTCGACCTGAATCACGCGCTGGCCCGCGTCGGCCGCGCCCGCGCCGTAGCCTCCGTACAGCGGCACCCACAACGCGCTGCCCACCTTCGCCATCGCCTGGGGGAAGGTGTTGGCGCCGAAGACGAACTCCTGAATCGTCGAGAGCGGCAGGCCTGCATCACCATCACCCGCCCCGCGCTTCACCACCTGCAGCGTGCCGCTCTGCGCGTTCACCACGTAGACGTACTCGCCATCGACGAGCACCTGGTTGGGCACCTGGCCGGTCGCGATGCTGCGGTTGGGCAGCTCGCGGAACGTCGTCGCTCCGGCGGGCAGGTCGGCCTGGTTCAACTTGCGGTCGATGCCATCAGCCGCGAGCAACACGCCATTCATCGTCGCGAGCGCCGCGGGGCCCGTGCCGAGGTCTGCCAGCGGCCCACGCTGAAGCGAGCTCGCCGACAACCCCGTCACCTGCCCCGTCGAAAAGCACGCGACCACGACATCCGACGTGCAGCCGCCGCTCACGCACTTCTGCCCGGCCTGACACGCGAGCGCGCAGCCACCGCAGTTGCCGACGTCACTCGACGTGTCGACGCACGAAGAGCCACACAGCGTGCTCACGCCGAGCGTGCACGAGCCCTTGCACTGGCCCTGCTCGCACACCTCGTTCGAGGCGCACGTCTTGCCGCACGCACCGCACGCGCTCGGGTCGTTCGCCGTCGCCACGCAGCGGCCGTTGCACAGCACCGTGCCCGCCTGACAGACGCACGCGCTCGCGCTGCACACCTGGCTGTCCGCGCACGCCTGCCCGCAGCCGCCACAGTTTCGCCGGTCAGACGTGTAGTCGGCGCAGCCCGTGCCGCAGCGATTCGTGCCCGTTCGGCAGACGATGCCCGTGTCGGGGCACCCCGTGAGCGCCACCGCTCCCAGCACCAACACCATCGCCAGCACTCGCCTCGAAGACATCACGTCACTCCTTCACTGCTGCACTGGCCACCGCCGGGGCATCGTTGCGCCCGGCGTCCCACGCGATGGCCACCGACAAGAACGCAGCGCGCGGCGGCAGGGGGTAGCCGTCGAGATCCTGACTCTGTACGTCGAGCACGTTCTTCACGTCGAAGGCCACCGTCACGCGCGGGTTCTTCCACGGCGTCGAGGCGATGCCCACATTCACGAACGCCCGAGCCGGCAACGAAACGGACTCCGTACGGTTCGTGAACTGCTCCGATTGCACCAGCACCTCGGCGCGCGCCTTGAGCCAGTCGACGCCACCGACGAGCCGGCCCGTCACGCGGTGCCTCGGCCGGTACGGCAACGACTTCAGGTAGTAGCGCGGGTCGTCTTTGAGGTTCTGCGTGGCCATGAACGTGTAGCTCGCCTGCGCCTCGAGCCACTTCGCGGGAGCGAACGCGCCTTCGACCTCGAGCCCCGCCGACTGCGCCGCCGCGAAGTTGTAGGGCTTGGCCAACACGGGCGGGTAGTACTCGTACGCGATGAGGTTCTCGTAGAGCCCGTAGAAGCCCGTCACCTGCGCGGTCGCCTTCTCGTGCCGCCACGCTGCGCTCACGTCGGCCTGCAGGCCTCGCTCGGGCTTCAAGTCGGGGTTGGGGAGCAGTGTTCCCTGCATCACGTACAGCTCCTGAAAACCCGGCGGCCGCGCGGCCTGGCCACCCGAGGCGCGCAGCTCGAAGCCCGCGGGGAGAAACAACGTCGCGCTCGCTTTGGGAGACACGACGACGAAGGGACCCGCCACGTCGACACGCGCGGTGCCGTCGAGCATCAACCGGCCATCGAAGAGCGAGACCTCGTCACCGACCATCGCGCTCACCCGGCCCCACGAGGGATTGCGGTTGGTGGGCTCGCGGAGGAAATCACCGCCGCCCGAGAGCAGTCCGGTGAAGCGATGCCTCGAGAACGCACGGACCGAGTACACGGCCTCGGCGCCGACCGACGTCTCGAGCTGTGCGGCGTCTCCACCGAACGCGCTGCCCTTCAGCGCCGTGG
>JAEUJR010000512.1 GCA_016793585.1 Archangium sp. | reverse complement strand
GACCTTGCCGCTCGCCGACCAGCGCGACAGCACGACCTTGTTCCAGCCCGCCGTGAAGTTGAACCGGCCCACCGTGTTCCACTTGCCGCCGTTCGCCGCCTGGTTCATCGAGCCCTCGCCGACCTTCTGACCCTGGGCGTTGATGGCGACGAACGTCGCGTCGGGAGAACGATCGCTGGCTGCGGTCCACCATGCCTCGATGGTACGCGCGCCGGCCTGATCGAGCTTGAAGAAGAAGGCCGCTCCATCGCTCACCGGCGCCGTCGACGCGTACCAGTACCCGCTGCCGTAGTAGCCAGCGACGTTCGTCGAGCTCTTCCAGTTCGACGAGACCTGCAGGTACCCGCGCGCCTGGTTGTTGTTCGCGTTGTTGCTGTCGATGGTGATGGTCGCCGACGGCGTGGGGGTCGGCGTCGGAGTCGGCGTGGGCGAGGGCGTGGAGGAGCCGCAGAACGAGTTCACCTTCGCGAGGTACGACGTCCACGGCCAGTTGCGACCCGGGTCGGTGCGGTTCCACGGCTGCAGCTGCCCGTGACCGACGATGTGAAAGCGGTCGCGCGGAATGCCGTGGTCTTGCGTGATGTCGCAGACGAGCCGCGCCGACGCGTCGATCTGCGCCGCCGGCCACGACGACTGCGAGCCGAAGCCCGCGTGCTCGATGCCGATGGTGAAGTTGTTCGACTGCACGCCGTTGAGGTTGCACTTCTTCCCCGAGTTGCGGCTGCAGTCGTAGTCGGCCGCGATGTGCCAGGCCTTCGACGACTCGCGCACGAGCTGCGAGACCTCACGGCCATCACCGCTCACCACGTAGTGCGCCGACGCCTGCGCGCGCGGGTTGGCGAGCCAGCCGTAGCAGCCCGAGTACGCGCCTTCGCAGGTGTGAATGATGACCATCTGAATGCTGCCCGAGCGGGTGCTGAAGTTCGGCGAGGGGCGCCACACGCCGCGCTCGTAGTCGGGCGAACGCGAGAGGCCCTGCGACACGGTGGCGATCTCTCCGACGGCGCCTTCGAGCTCGAGCGCCTGGCCACTCGCCGCGACGTCGTCGCTGAACGAGCCGATGCCCTCGGTGATGGCGCCGAAGACTTCGCCCTTCACGAACGCCTGCCGCGCCTGGAAGTCTTCGATGCGCGAGTAGCCCGCGACCACCGGCACCCACGCGAGCAGCTTCGCGCGCTCGATGTTCTGCGCCGTCGCTTCCGCGTCGAGCCACGCCGCCGCCGCCCGAACGTTCGCCGTCGCGTCGCTCTTCGCGAGCTCGACCGTCGTCTTCGCCAGGGTGGCGCCCTTCGTCAGCACCTCACCACCCAGGCCCATCAAGCCGAACGAGTCGGGAGCGCCTTCGAAGTCGGTCTCGGCGTTCACCATCTCGTAGCGGGTCGACGCCCAGCCGATCGCCTTCAGCAGCGCCGCCGGCACGTGGAACTCGTCGCCAGCCGCCTGGAAGATCGGGTCGAGCGTTGGTGACGAGCGCAGGTTCGCGTCTTCGCTCCAGCCCAGCTCGCGGTCAGGCTGATCTTGATCGACCGCAGGAGCCTGCAGCGACGCGTCGCCCGTTCCGCAACCGGCCGCCAGCAGCGCCGTCATTCCCACCGACATCCAGACTGTCCGATTCATGGTCATCCTCGAGTTCAGCGTGGTGAAACGCGTGCGTTTCACTGTGTTCTCAGGGACATAGGGCACGAAGCGGGCCAGCGCGCCGAAGCGGCTCCTTCGAGGGAGCGGCCTCGAATGCGACAGTGCTTCAGGTGGCGATCGTCTGATCGGGCGACACCAGGTGTGAAGCCGAATGATCAGCAGACATGTGCGCTCGCTGTCAGGTCAGCTGACAGCGTTTCACTCGCCGTGAGAAACCGTCACGGCCGCGCGACAGGCCGCTTGTTGCAAGGGCGAATGACACTTCGTGTTGACGTGAGCCGAACTGCCTGCCTAGGAGGGCGCGCCGCCTCGCGATGACCGCGAGGTCTCCCAACAACAGCGTGGGGTTCGAAGCTCAAAACCCCGTGGCGTAGCAAGAAGGAGCCACATCGTGGCCAAGCGAGTCCCGACGTACCAGCCCTCGAAGGTGAAGCGAAACCGCGCGCACGGCTTCCGCAAGCGCAACGCGACGAAGGCTGGCCGTGAAGTG
>JAEUJR010000507.1 GCA_016793585.1 Archangium sp. | reverse complement strand
TCCTTCAGGCGCTGCAGCACCATCTTGTCCTTCGAGATGTCGATGCCGCTCTCCTTCTTGAACTCGGAGATCAGCCACTCCATCAGCTTGAGATCGATGTTGTCGCCGCCGAGGTGCGTGTCACCGTTCGTCGCGAGCACTTCGACCGCGCCATCACCCATGTCGAGGATCGAGATGTCAAAGGTGCCGCCGCCGAAGTCGTAGATGGCGACCTTCTGGGCCTTCTTCTTGTCGAGGCCGTACGCCAGCGCCGCGGCCGTGGGCTCGTTCACGATGCGACGAACGTTGAGGCCCGCGATCTCGCCCGCGTCTTTCGTGGCCTGACGCTGGGCGTCGTTGAAGTACGCAGGTACGGTGATGACCGCCTCGGTCACCTTCTCACCGAGGTAGTTCTCGGCGGCGCGCTTGAGCTTCAGCAGCACCTGGGCCGAGATCTCGGGAGCCGACAGCAGCTTGCCGTCGATCTCGACGCGCGCGTCGCCGTTGGGGCCGCGGCCGACCTTGTAGGGAACGAGCTTGGCCTCTTCCGTGGTCTCGTCGTGGCGACGGCCCATGAACCGCTTCACGGAGTAGATCGTGCGCTCGGGGTTGGTGATCGCCTGACGCTTGGCGACCTGCCCGACGAGGCGCTCGTTGTCCTTCGTGTATGCGACGACAGACGGCGTGATGCGGCTGCCCTCTTCGTTCACGATCACCTTCGGCTCGCGGCCCTCCATGATGGCCACGACGGAGTTGGTGGTGCCCAGGTCGATTCCGATGATCTTGCCCATGATGTGCTGCCTCCAGCGCGGTGCGCCAAATGTTTGAAATCGCCGGGCTTTTCGTTGGCCCGAGATGTGCCCAACCTAACCAGCGACCTTCGGGTGTCAATCGAGCCGGAACACTTCCACAGGCTTGCGTGGCAAAGACCGCTCGAACGGGTGTCAACCGCGTAACCGGCTTCGCAGTCACCGCCACCAGCCGGTTCCATTCACCGCATGACGCTGTGCGCGTTTCTCAACGACTTCATGCGGTTGAACCGATCGTCTGGCTGGCAAGCGTCATGCTCCTGACGGCGCCGCCAGCCGCATTGGGGGGAGCTGAGCAGGAGGCCGACACCATGTGGGTTCAGCCCTATCGCAGCACGATTGAGCAGGTCCCCCCTCGGCTCGATGTCGATCACCGGGTCGCGGTGCTGCTCAACGCCAACGCGCGTCGGGTGACTCCGAAGGTGGTTCGTTCGCTCTCGCACGTGGTGCCTGAAGGCGACCTCTTTCTTTCGCGCTCCGAGCTCGACGCCCGCCGCATCGCCCAGACGGTCGTCGATCGCGGCTATCACACCGTGTTCCTCGGCGGCGGTGACGGCACCCTCACCTGCTTCGTGAACGAGATCGTCTCGGAGGTCGGCCGCCGCCGTCACCACCACTCGACGCCGATGCCGCGGTTCGGCGTGCTGAAGCTGGGCACGGGCAACTCGGTGGCGGCGCTGGTGAAGGCGTCTGCCCCGCGCGGTGACGGCATTCTCGACGACGTGCTGCGCGCCCGCTCTGGCGAGGTGCCCGGCACGCGCACGATCGATTTGCTGCTCATCGATGGAAAGCGCGCGCCGTTCGCGGGCCTCGGCATCGACGGGCAGCTGCTCAACGACTACCTCTCGGTGAAGAACACGTTCGCCGACGGCCCCTTCGCGAAGCTCATGTCGGGCCCGGGCGGTTACTTCACTTCGGTCGCGTTCAAGACGGTGCCGTACTGCCTGATGAACTCGAACTCGGTCGACTGCGAGGTCGTCAACCAGGGTCAGGTCGCGTGGCGCATGGGCGCTGACGGCAA
>JAEUJR010000501.1 GCA_016793585.1 Archangium sp. | reverse complement strand
CCCGCCCCCGGAGTCGTCAGCCCCTTCGGGTTCGGCGTCACGGCGCTCTGCCCTTCCGTTCCCGTCGCAAGCCCCAGCGCGCGCCCGAACTCCGACACGAGCTGGCGGTCGACTGGGAGCGACGCTCCGAACTCGACCTGCACCTGCAGCATCTGACCTGTCGTCTGATCGAACGTGATGGTCGTGAGGCTCGCCTGATCAGCGCGTGGGTCAGAGTGCTTCACGAAGATGCGCTGGCGATCAGTCTCGGTCAGCGGGGCCGACGCCGTCATGTCCATCGACAGGCACAGGCTGTCGCCCGCCGCGAGCTTCCACGCCTTCACGGCCGCGTAGAGCTCGAGCGCTTCAGCAGGTGTCAGCGCCGCGTCGTACGAGACGCGAACGCAGCCCGCACAGGTCTGCCAATGCAGCGGCCGCCCGGCCGTGAGGTTCAGCGGCGTCGCGATGCCCGAGGGGCTCGTCGTGCAGGTCGACTTGCAGCTCACGACAGACTGCGGAGTCGTCTGCGTGGGCGACGTCTCGCCGATGTCCGACCGGCCACACCCCGTGAGCACCACCAGCACCATCAGGCACGCGCGCATGGCGCGACTCGATAGCCGCACGACGTGACGGAGGAAAGCGCCTGTGCGTCAGCGAAACTACTTCAGTCGCTCGATGGCGTTCCGCGCGACGTTCGCTTCAGAGCCCGTCGGGTGCTCGTCGAGGTAGCGCTGGTAGTACTCGATGGCGCGGGCCTTCTTCCCCTGCGCCTTGAGCGTCTCGGCCATGCCCATGATCGCCGGGCCGTACTTTCCGTTCAGCTTCAGCGCCTGCTCGAACGACGCCTCGGCCTGCAGCATCTGCCCCATGTCGAAGAGCGCGAAGCCGCGACCGACGACGGGCTCGACGCGGTCGGGTTTCAGATCGGCCGCCTTGCCGTAGAAGCTCAACGCCGAGCTGGGCTTCTCTGCATCGCGAAGCGCGTCACCACGCTCCATGTAGAAGTCGTACGAGCGGCCCGGAGGCGCGCCGGTCGCGACCTTCGCCGTACCTGCGTCGACTGGAGCTGCGATGGCCGCAGCGCCTGCATCGGGAACACCTGCGTCGACGACGCCCGCATCGTGAACGCCCGCGTCGGCCCCAGCGTCGGCGCTCCCAGCATCGGCCAGTGCGTCGAGCGCTCGCTGCTTCGCTTCGGCTTCCAGCTTTGCGCGCGCAGCCGCGGCTTCCTGCTCGGCCTTCACCCGCGCGGCGTCTTCGGCGGCCTTCTGCGCGGCCATGCGCTCGGCATCGGCCTTCGCCTGCTGCTCCGGCTCGTAGAACCCGAAGTAGTAGCCAGCGCCGCCACCGACCAACAACCCGCCGAGAATCAGCACCAGCCACTTGAAGCCGCCACCGCCTCGAACGGCCTTCTCGAGATCTTTCTCGTCGACGGGCTCGACCTGCGGCAACGGGCGCGACGCGGGCTTCGGCAACGACGGCTGCGGCGGAGGCGTCTTGAACGACGGCGCCTTGATCGTCTCCTTCAGCGGGTCGAGCGCAGGCGGCGCAGGCGGCAACGGCGGCAACGCAGGCTCAGCCGGCACCGAGAAGTTCGGCTCCTTCCACGTCTCGTGAATACGCGCGCCCGGTGGAATCGAGGGCGGAGGAGGAGGTGGCGGCTGCACGGCCGGCAAGTCGACCTGGCTCGCCCGAATCGCTTCGTAGGCACGGCCCTTCGCGGCGTCGTCGACCACCTGGAAGAAGCTCGCCAGCTCGGGAATGTTGCCCAGGCGCTTCCACGTCTCGCCGGTCAGCGAGATCTCGTCGTCGCGGCCAACCTTGCGCTCGATGATCCACTTCTGGAGCGTCGTGAGCTCACGGCACAGGTAGATGTTGCCGTTGGGCTGACGCACCTTCCACTCGCGATGAACGGCGGTCGGAGGCAACGGCGCCGAGACCGCTGCGGCCGCCTGCTCGTCACGCACCGGCAGCGTCATCACCAGCGACTTCTTCTTCACGCGGAAGACGTGCGCGCACTCCGAGCACTTCACGGTGACGCCGTCGTCGGTGACGCGAGCGTCGTCGAGCTCGTATTCCGACTGACATCTTGGACAGCGCACATCCATGGGAGGCCTCGACCGTAGATCAGGCTCCAGCCCACGGGAACGCAACTTCCTGGCACGCCTTCGATGAATCGAAGGCGCGCGCCGGTCGAAAAATTGCCGAGTGGGTCCCCCTCCCTACACTCCGCAACATCTCGATCCAGAGGTGTTGGTGATGACGACGGCGAAGCGACCGAAGGAAAAGACGCTGCTCTCGAAGCAGGACATCGTCGCGAGGCGAAAGGCCCTGAAAGAGAAGAAGATGGGCACGTCGAACACGGGCCGGCGCGCCATCATCGGCGTGTTCGTGCTGGCGGCGTCGGTGCTGTCGTTCCTGTCGATCGCGACCTTCGACGCCCATGATCGCGTGGGCCCCGGCTTCCGCAACGCCATCGGCCCGGTCGGTCACGCCATCGGAGAGGCGTTCCGCGGGCTGCTCGGCATCGTCGCGCTGGTCGTGCCCATCGTCGGCTTCTACGCCGCTGGCGTGCTCTTCGTCGGCGATCGCGAGAAGAAGCGCTGGCCGCAGCTCGTCTCGTTCGGCCTCTTCCTCGTCTCGGGCGCCATTCTCGCGCAGCTCATGTTCAAGGAAGACGCGAGCTGGGCGCACGCGCCGGGTGGCCTCATCGGGCGTGAGCTGGGCGGCATCATGACGGCGCTGTTCTCGACCGTCGGCACCGTCGTGCTCGTCAGCGCCATCGCCGCGACCGCCGCCATCGTCGGCACCCAGTTCGCGTTCCTGCGCTTCTGTGGCTGGGCCTACGAGAAGTCGCTCGTGCTGCTCGAGAAGGCGAAGGCGTGGAGCCTCACGTTCTGGGCCGAGCAGCAGAAGCGAATGGAGGAGCGCAAGCTCGAGGCTGAGAAGGCGAAGGCCGAAGAAGAGTCGTTCCTCTCCGAGCTCGAAGAGGAAGAGGCCGAGCTCGCCGAGCTCGAGCTGGCCGCCGCCGAAGCCGAAGCCGCAGCCGACGAAGCCGATC
>JAEUJR010000485.1 GCA_016793585.1 Archangium sp. | reverse complement strand
GTGCCGTCGTGGCCGTCGGTGACTTCACGCAGCTTGTCGGCGCGCACCTTGGCGAGCGCGGCTTCGTTGGCGGCGGCGTCGTCTTTGATGGGAATCTGCGCCGCCATGCCGCCCATCGCGTGCGCGCCGCGGCGGTGACAGCTCTGAATCAGCTTCTGCGAGTAGGCGCGCAGAAAGCCCTTGTCCATCGTGAGCTGGCCGCGATCGGGCAAGAGGTTGTCGGGCTGCTTCTTGATGAAGCTGAACATGTAGTCCCAGCGGCCGCAGTTGAGGCCTGCCGAGTGATCACGCAGCTCGTAGAGAATCTCGTCCATCTCGAAGGCCGCCGGCAGCGTCTCGATGAGGCACGTCGCCTTGATGGAGCCGCGCTTCACGCCGAGCGTGTCTTGCGCGAAGCAGAAGACGTCGTTCCACAGCCGGGCCTCGAGGTGGCTCTCCATCTTCGGCAGGTAGAAAAAGGGGCCGACGCCGCGGGCGAGCTGCTCCTTCGCGTTGTGGAAGAAGAAGAGGCCGAAGTCGAACAGCGACCCCGACATGGGCTTGCCGTCGACGTGTACGTGCTGCTCGAGCAGGTGCCAGCCACGCGGGCGAACGAACAGCTGGGCGATCTTCTCGTTCAGCTTGTACGCCTTGCCTTCGGGCGAGGTGAAGGTGAGCGTCTTGCGAACCGCGGCGAAGAGCGACTCCTGACCGACGACCACGTTCTCCCAGCTCGGCGCGAGCGAGTCTTCGAAGTCGGCCATGAAGACGTTCGCACCCGAGTTGAGGGCGTTGATGATCATCTTCGGCTCGGTGGGGCCGGTGATCTCGACCCGGCGGTCAGCCAGGCACTCGGGCACCGGAGCGACGCGCCAGTCACCCGCCCGCACCGACGCCGTCTCGGGAAGAAAGTCGAAGCCCTTCTTCGCGCGACGCCGCTCGAGCAGCTCCCGGCGGCGTTCACCGAAGCGGCGCTCCAGGTCGGCCACGAACGCCAGGGCCTCGGCGCTCAGCAGCGGTGAGCTCTTCGGCTTCTTCAGCTCCACTCCATTCACAACCGCCATGCAGCCTCCTGTGAATCAGTGAACCGTACTGCGCGTGGCATTCAGCGACCCGGACCGAAGACTAAGTAGCCATTATTCCGAGAGATGACAAGCCGCGTCAGAAGAAAATCGCCTTCGCTTCTGTAAAGCTGAAAAGTCAATGCTGCGGTGCAAGGTAAATCGAGCGTTTGACCGATTCACAACAACGAGCGGCGACTTTCACAGGTCTTGTAAACCGCGTGAAGGGTAAGTGATTGGGGTGATCAGCCGACGATTGTTGCTTCAGGCCGGGCTGCTTTCGGCCTCGCGTGGGTTCGCGAACGAGCCACTGACCTTCGTGCTGGTGCCGGGCGCGTGGCATGGCGGGTGGGCATTCTCGCGCGTGAAGGCCGTGCTGGAGAAGGCCGGTCATCTCGTCGACGCGGTGACGTTGCCGGGCCTCGCAGAGAAGAAGGCCGAGCTCGACGAGTCGATTCACCTGAGCACTCACGTCGAGCACGTCGTCTCGCGCGTGAAAGCAGCGAGTGGGCAGGTGGTGCTCGTCGGGCACTCGTACGCTGGCGTGGTGGTGATGCCTGCAGCCGCGGCGGTGCCGGAGAAGCTCGCGCGGCTCGTGTTGCTCGACGCGTTCATCGTGGAGCCCGGGCAGTCGATGCTCTCGTTGATGAAGGC
>JAEUJR010000469.1 GCA_016793585.1 Archangium sp. | reverse complement strand
GCGTCTTTGCCCTGGAAGAGGAAGCCTTCGATCTCGGGCGCGACGTGACAGACGAGCTGCTCCTTCGCGAAGATCTGCTCGCCGTACTGCTTGAGGCGGCTGCGCAGGTCGCTCGGGTACGTCGAGCCGTCGCGCGAGAGCACCTCGCTGAACACCAGCACCTTGCCGGGGCCGAACACGTCGGCAGGCAGCCAGTAGAAGGCCGACCAGTCGATGTTCAGGCGAAGGTCAGACTCGTGCTGCGCCGAGAAGCCACGCACCGACGAGCCGTCGAACGTCAGGTTGTCCTGGCTCTTGAGGAGGAACTTCTTGTCGTAGTCCAGCATCTGCAGCCGGCCTTCGAGGTCCGTGAAGCACACCGTCACCGCCTTGATGCGGCGCTCGTCGGTGAGATACTTCATGCGGGCTTCGCGCAGCTTGTCGGGTGCTTCGCGGTTCAGTCGGGCCTGCTTCACCGACAGGTTCATCTCCTCGAGCTGCTCGTAGGGAATCTCGAGAAAGTCACGAAGTGGAGGGGTCGTCGTCATGTGGGCTCCGTCATCGAAGGGCCTTGGGTCGGCCGAGAAGTCAGGCCGAACTTGTGGTCCTGACGGTTGCGCTCCATGTCACAAACTGAAGGCTGAGTCGACGCGTCGGTAGCCTTGATTCACGAAGATTTAGGTCAATCCACTCTTGATGAGTGATTCCAAGTTGTTGGGAGGCAGTATGGTGGTGCAGTTGGGTTTTGAAACGCAGAACCTCACTGTGGGCTCGGCCGGGCCGCTGGTGGTGGCCTCGTATCGTGGGGCGGCGAAGGCCGACCTCGTGCAGCTCGACGGTTTTCAGGCCGCGCTGGTGGCGAAGTACGGCCGCATCGCTTCGATGTCGTTGATGGACAACCTGAGCTCGATGACGGCGATGGACGAAGAGACGAGAACGTTCAGCGCGGGGCTGTCGAAGAAGTACGAGAAGACCAACCTTGGCGGCGCAGTCGTCGTTCGCAGCAAGGGCCTTGGCGCCGTGGTGGCCCGCACCAGCCTCTCGGCCTTCTTCCTCGCGACGCAGGGCGGCGTCGACATGAAGGTGTTCAAGACCATCGACGAGGGGCTGACGTGGCTGCGCTCGTTGCCTGCGCCCAACCCGATTCAGTCGCTGAGCGTGACCGCGGCCGAAATTGAGAATTTCGCGAAATGACTCCGCAGACAGATGTCGGACTCAATCAGGTCATTTGACCCCAGCAGGGAGCTCATGGGACCTTGTCATGGGAGGCTCACATGTCGCCAGCAAAACCCCTGCTGTTCCTCGTCTTGGCCCCTCCCATCGCTGGACCCTTCAGTTCTCGATGCTGCGTCAAAGGCCGTCCCACCGCCCCGTCATGAGCCATGAGGATTCCAGCAATTGGCGCATTGCTGCTCTGGGCGGCGTGCTTACCGCCAACAGCGCAGCCAAAGCCACTTCGTGTTAGTGCAACGATCAACACGAAGAACCTCAGCTCAAATCAAACGTCGCCCACCACTCTTTTCTTGGAGGGGGCTGAGGGCAACCGTGACCTTGTTCTCCAAGTCACAAACGAGGAGTCTAACCCAGTAGAGGTCACGGCAACCGGTAGCTGTCAGGGCCCGGGCGCGTTTGAAGTCGGCGGCGAAGCGTCGGAGAAGGCCTTCGTGGTTTGCCCCGTTGGCAACTCCGAACTCATCGTGCAAGTCAGGGACGTCAGCTCAGACAGGACGGCGAGTTTTTTCGCGGCGCTGAATGTCTGGGTGAAACCGCCGCTTCCAGATGCAGGTGCGCTTGACTGCCATATGTCGGCAGAACCCACACTGCCAACGGTAGGCTTGAGGTCCTTTCAGTTCCCAGCCGGCTGGGCAGATGGCGGGTTCTTAAGCGCACCAATCGTGGTCAGGTTCTCTAACGCTACCCAGATCGACCAATTCTCAGCGTGTAACATCACAACCGAGAGCAGCAATCCGCTCTTCGTGGTCACAGTCTTGGGCTCCGCGGACATGCCCAGACTCGAAGTCCGAGTCGGTCCGCTCACTCAACCTGGGCTGCGCACTTCGACCATGGTAACCATTCGCGGACGCGACAACGATTGGTCGAATCAAATTAGCGCGCGGACTTTTGAGCGCTGTCCTTCGCAGGCCGACTCTCTTTGCAGGGGTTCCTCCACACTTCTAACGGATGGTTTTCTGGTTACTGCTGGGGACGGCGGTGTTCCTATCATTACCGACAACGACACTTCGTTCAGAGCGCTCTCTGGGGAGGCTCTGGTGACGGACATCGCCAACGACACACTCGGCAGATCCTGGGTCACAACCCGCGACTCCGCCTGCCTCCTGAGTCCCGTCACGGGCGTCGTTCGCAACTGTGTGACGTTGAGTGTGCCAATGCCAATCTTGGCGGCGGCCGGCTTTGATGGGGGCATGCTCATCGTTGGGGGCGAGGGTCTGCACGTCGTCGATCCTTCTACCGGAGCAAGACTTGATACAGTCGTTGCTGCACAGCAGTTTGGCGCAATCGAAGACGTCGCGATCAGCGGAACCGAACTGTGGTTCACGTCAGCTGAATTGGGCAGCGATGTTCTACATAGATATTCTTTGAACAGTCGTACGGAACTGCAGACCATCTCAATGGGCTTCCGCGGTGCCAAAGGCCTCATCGTGCACGACGGTCAGCCCGTCGTGTTTACGGAGACTGGCTTTCGGGTCGAGTTCAGCCTCGATGGGGGTAGTCGTGCGACTCGAATGGTCGGATCCTGGGTGGGCGCAGCCGACCCACCGTAGGCAGCAGTGCATCCCACCGCATCTCTCCTACAGCGCGCCGGCGGCGATCCACGAGCGCAACGAGACGATGTCGTTGTCTGGCACCGGCGAGCCCGGGAGCATGTACGGCATTCGCACGCCGCACGCCGCGGGCAGAATCGCCGAGCGGTCGACCTTGTTGATGAGCAACGAACCGCTGGGGTTCGACGGTGAGACCCGCGCCGTCGGGAAACACCCCGACTTCGTCGTGTTCGCCAGCAGCGCCATACGCGTCGCCGAGAGGTTGGTGGGCTGCAGGCGCATCAACATGCCGGCGGTCGTGGCAGCGCCGCCGTGACACGACGAGTTCGAGCAACCGCCCGGCGTCGTCTTGCCCAGCACCCCGTCGAAGGCCATCAACTCGGAGAGAAACGGCGCCCGCACCTGAATCGTCTGCTCGAAGGGGACCGGCGCGCTGTTGCCGTCGGTGACCGCCACACGAACGCTGAACTCCGGGTACGGCATGCCAACGGAGTTGACCTGCGGAGAGAACCACTTCGCCGCGGCGAGGGTCGCGTCGGTGAGCGTGCCGCCATCGGGCGCGGTCCACTGATACGTGAGCGGGTCGTTCTCGGGGTCGAAGACATCGGCGGTGACCTGCACCTGGCGGCCTGCGTAGACGACGCCGGTGATGGGCGTCGACGAGCCCACCGCCGTGACGACGATGCCCGAGATGATGGGCGGCATGTTGTTCGAGACCATGCCTCCGGCCGAGCCGCCTGCCGAAGCGCTGCCACCCGCCGACGCGGAGCCACCTGCGCTCGCCGCACCACCGGCCGATGCCGTGCCGCCTGCGCTCGCGACGCCACCCGCCGAAGCCGTTCCGCCAGCAGCGTCACCACCGGCGACGGAGCCGCCCGCCGCTCCGCCAGCCGAAGCCACGCCACCTGCAGCACCACCAGCCGCCGAGCCGCCCGCAGTGACGGAGCCCCCTGCGGCGCCACCTGCCGAAGCCGTGCCGCCGGCGCTGACCGTGCCTCCACCCGTGGCGAGGCCACCGGCCGTCACGGAGCCGCCACCACTGCCTCCGTCAGGCGTACCCGCGGGCGTTCCACAGGCCCAGGCGAACGAGAGAACGACGAGCGCGGCGACGACGAAGAAGAACGAACGGTTCATGCGGGGGAGCACCTTCTCACAGGCGGGCCTGGAGCGCCTCGAAGACGGCCTCGAGGGAGGCATCATGGCGCGGGAGGATGCAGCGCAACCGCCGCCCGTGCACGTCCTTGCCACCGCGAGGGCTTCAGACCATGTCGTGCGCCGTGAAATGGCTCCTGATGGTGGTGATGCTGTTCGCTCCGCTGGCGCGCGCTGAGCAGGTGGTGACGTTCGGCGGCTTTGGCTCCACGACGCTCGCCTCGTTCAACTCGAGCCCCGGCGCCGGCGGTGTCGCGCTCGGCTGGCAGTACACGCGCGGCCACTTCGCGCTCGGAGCTGGCGTTCGCGCCTCGGCGCCTTCGCTCATCGCCCCGGTGCCGCTCGAAGGCTACGCCCGCGCGCTCTTCACACTCACCATCGGGCCATGGGAGCCGCAGCTCGGGCCCGAGTTCGGCATCAGCGGCCTGCAGGGCCTGGCGCGTCCGCTCCCCATGCGGCCGACCGACTTCGCGAGCGCCGAGAACTCGCTCACCGGCTTCTTCTACGTCGCGTTTCACACCGAGGCGGCGCGCTTTCGCTTCGGCCGCTTTCTGTTGAGCGTGCTCGGCGTCGACGTCGGCACCTCGCTCACGGCCGCGGGCACCACGCTGCGCCTGCAGCTCGACTACGCGACGGTGGGGGTCTCATGGTGAGCCGGCTCCTCGTGGCAGCCTTCGCGCTCTCGGCCTGCGCGCCCGGCGTGGTGGATTCACCGACCGTCGACAAGGCACGCGCGCTTTCGACCGAGGTCGACGGCAACCGCGTCTTCGCCGACATCGAAGCGCTCGCGGCCCTGCACGGCAAAGACACGCGCGTCGACTGTGCGGGCCTGAACACGAAGGCCGACACCTGGTGCAACCTGACGAACACCGCGTCGCGCACCTTCGTCGCCGACCGCCTGCGTTCTCTCGGCATGACGCCCGAGCTCGACACCATCGACACGCACCCTGCGACGACCAACGTGTTCGCCGAGCTTCGAGGTACCTCGAAGCCCGACGAGGTGATTCTGGTGGGCGCGCACTTCGACGCCTTCTTCATGGGCGCCGACGACAACTCGAGCGGCGTCTCGGTCATGCTCGAGGTCGCGCGGCTGCTGGCCAATCGCCCGCTCGCGCGCACCGTGCGCTTCGTCGGCTTCGACCACGAAGAGATTGGGCTCGTCGGCAGCACGCGGCACGTGAAGTCGAAGGCGCGGCCGAAGGCGTCGCTGGTGTTCGACTGTGTCGGCTATGCGGATGACGCTCCCGGTTCGCAGGGAAGTCTGCCGGGCTTTCCCACGCCCTCGGCCGGCAACTTTCTCGCGGCCATCGCCAACGACGTCTCACGGCCACAGGTCGAGCAGGTGCTGCAGACCGAAGGTGGCAAGAGCGGAATTCCCGTGCTGGCCATCATCGCGCCCGGGCTCGGTGCCGGGCCGCTCTCGGGAAACCTCATGCGCAGCGACCACGCGCCGTTCTGGCTCGCGGGCGAGAGCGCCGTCTTCTTCACCGACACCGCGAACTTCCGGAACAAGAACTACCACACGCGACAAGACACGCCCGAGACGCTGAGTCGGCCCTTCCTCACGGGCGCAGCGAAGGCGGCCGTGATGTCGGTCGTCGCGTGGGGAGACGCGCCATGAAGACGATGCTGCTCGTGGTGCTCGTCGCGCTCCCGGCCGTCGCCGAGGAGTCGGTGCTCTCGAAGCTCTCGCTCGGCCTCGACACGGTCGGCGCCATCTCGCTCACGCAGGCGCGCACACAGGGAGGCATTGGTGGCGGTGTGCAGGCGGCGTTCTCGTTCGACGAGCACTGGCTCGTGCACGCGCGCGCGGCGTGGCTGTGGGGCCTGGGCTCGCACACCTTGTTTCACGCGGGTGGCGGCTGGCAGCGCTCGGGCACGTGGCGGCCGCTGTTTCGCGGTGACGTGACGCTCGGCCTCGGCGGGTCGCTCGACTTCAGCGTGGGCTCGACGCCTCCGACGCGTGCGCCGACCGTGGGGCTCGTGGTGGGCGCGGCGCTGCTCCGCTTTCAGGTCGGCCGCGTCATCGTGTCGGGGCTCGAGCTCGAAGCTGGCGTGTCGACCGAGTTCGTGTCCGTCGGCCCACGCGCGGGCCTGACGTTGCTCTCGTTGAGCGCGCTGCTGGAGTGACGAAGCCACCGACTGCTGGCCACTCAGTGAGTCCGTCCTCTAAGCTGTGAAGCCTTCGGAGCCGACGCGGCCGCGTCGTCGGAAGAGCCAATGATCAAACAGCTGAGCTGTGGAGCCGCGCTGCTGGCGGCGACTGTCGTGACGTTCAGTCCGCGGGCAGAGGCGTGTGGCTGCTTCGCGCCGCCAGACCCCGCGACGCCGGTGGTGCAGGCCGGTGAGCGCATTCTCTTCGCCGTCGAGAACGGCAAGGTCACCGCGCACATTCAGATTCAGTACGCGGGCAGCGCGAAGGACTTCGGGTGGATCGTTCCGCTCCCGAGCGTGCCCGTGGTGAAGGCCGGCACCGACGAGCTCTTCACGCAGCTGCTCGCGACGACGACGCCCACGTACAAGGTCGAGAACGACTTCAGCGGGGCGCAGTGTCAGCAGCCGTCGGGTGGCTTCGCGTTTGGGTGTGCCGGGTCGCCCGTGGCAGCGAGGAGCACGGATCTGGCCATGAACGAGTTCGCGAGGCCGTCACCCGTGGTCGTGCAGAGCACCGTCGGCTCGTTCGAGTACGCGGTGCTGAAGGCCGACGACAAAGCCGAGATGCTCAAGTGGCTCGCCGACAACCGCTACTTCGTTCCCACTGGCACCGAAGACGTCATGGGCCCCTACGTGCGGCCGGGAGCGTACTTTCTCGCGCTCAAGCTGAAGTCCGGCGCGTCGACGGGAGACATCACGCCCATCGTGCTCGAGTACGCCTCGCAGCTGCCGATGGTGCCCATCATTCTCACGAGCGTCGCGGCGCAGCCGAACATGGGCATTCAAATCTGGCTGGTGGGCAACGGCCGCGCCGTGCCGCGCAACTACCACCACGTCGTCGTGAATGACGCCGAGCTGAACTGGCTCTCGGGCGTCGACAACTACGCGGCCGTCGTGACGAAGGCGGTGGCCGAGACGCCCGAGAAGCACGCCTTCGTCACCGAGTACGCGGGCCCGTCGGCGCCGATGCGCGACAAGGTCGTGACGAGAGGTCAATTCGGAACGGTCGAGAGCCTCGCGAGCGCGACGTCTCCGGGAGACTTCGTCACGAAGCTGCTGGCCGCGGGCTTCGGGCCCGGCAACGTGCTGCCCCCGGTCGTGCGCTCGGTGTTCTTCACGCAGGTGCCCTACCCGCCCGCGCTGGAGCAGGCCGGCGTCTCGCAAGCGCGCTTCCTCCAGGATGTCGACTACTACCTCGGCACGTTCCGCCAGCAGCGCCCCGAGCTGTACACGGGCTACACCTCGACGTTCGACGCGCCGTCACTCGCACGTGAGGTGTTCGCGCAATACGTGACGCCAATGAACGAGCTGAACGGGCTCTTCACGAAGTACCCGAAGCTGACGCGGCTGTTCACCACCCTCTCGCCGGCCGACATGACGAAAGACCCGGTGTTCTCGTTCAACGCCGCCCTGCCCGACGTGCCGCTCGAGCACACGGCGAAGCTGAAGATGGGCTGCGGCAGCTCGACGCTCAAGACCGAGCAGGGCACCGAGCTGGCGGTCGTCGGCGGTCAACAGCTGACCCGCAG
>JAEUJR010000454.1 GCA_016793585.1 Archangium sp. | reverse complement strand
TCGCCCTTCCACGAGGGCTTGTCGAAGGCCGCGCGGAGCAGCTCGGGCGCACGGCGCTTCACGACGATCTTCGTGTCGAAGTCGGTGCCCGCGCCGAACGAGAGGTACTCGTGCGAGGGGCGGGCGTAGCAGTACGCGCAGGCGTGGTTGCAGCCGCGGTACGGGTTCACGCTCCAGCGAAAGCCGAGATCAGGACTGTCGTTGCTGGCGAGAATGGAGTGGCTCGCGTCTTCGAAGATCTCCACCTTCGCGAGGGGAATCTCGTCGAGGTACTCGAGCGCACTCGAAGCCCATGGGTTGGGCGGGTTGGCGACGGGGGTTGGTTTCACGCCGCCAAACAGACCTCTGAACGCAAGTTCAGGTCAAGCGGCGAGGATTCGCATCAGCGACCCGACGGCGGCGTCGTCACGCACCGGCGCGCCGATCGAGGTGAGGCACAACATGATGTCGTTCACCTCGAAGCGGCTGACGTGCAGCGTGTGCCCGAGGAAGCCCATCGAGCTCTTCTTCGTCGCCGCGCCGATGGCGCCGATCTCGTCGAGGTCGACCTTGCCCTTGCCGGCGATGAGCAGACCGTCGTCCGTCGTGAGCGCCACCGCGTCGAGGTTGCGCTTCAGGCAGAGCGCATCGAGGAAGTGGTTCAGCGCTTCGTGAATTCGGGTCGAGCGGCGAGTGCGGCGTTCCATCGTGTTGCCTCCAGTTGCCTACAGGGGCCTACAAGCATGAGGCAGGTTGAAGGTTCGGCAAGAAAATCACCGCGCGAGGCGGGCGCTGACGGCCAGATGATCAGAGCCTGAGCGGCTGATCACCTTCGACTCGAGGGGCCTCAGCGCGCCGCGCGAGAACACGTAGTCGATGCGGGCGAAGGGCACTCGCCCCTCGACGCCGTGAGGCCAGGTGGCGCCCCAGTCGAAGTGGAGCTGACGAAACGCGTCGACCCAGTGATCACGAATCGAGCGGTAGAGCGGCTCGGCTTCGAGGCTGTTGAAGTCACCGAGTGCCAGCGCGCGATTGCCGCCGCGACGATCGAGCTCGGCTTCGACCATCGACCACTCCTTCCGGCGACGAACGGCGTTGCGCTCGAGGCCGTCGAGATCGGGCAGCGCGGCGAAGTTGCGCAGCTCTTTCACGGGCGCCGAGAGGTGAACGTTGCAGACCGGCAGCGGACCGTCGGGCATCGAGAGCGTCAGGCATTGGGCGAACGGCAGCTTTCCCTCGAAGCGCACGAGCTGAACGTCGGTGATCGGGTGTTTGCTGAAGAAGGCGAAGCCGTGCGCTCCCACGTGCGGCGCTTCAGCGTGGAATGGATGGGTCGCGGAGAGTTCGGTCGCCAGCCGCTGGGCGTCGCGCGGCGTCACCTCCTGCATCGCGATCACGTCGGCGCCCGCGTCGCGCAGGCCGGCGAGCGACTCGGTGAGCGTGTTGCCTTCGAAGAGCAGGTTGTGGGTGACGACGGTGAGGGGCGTCTCGAGATCGCTCGGGGGCCGTGTGTGCGCGATGGCGACCGACGCGCTCTCGGTGCCGACGAGCCCGACGATCGCGGCGCAGAGGGCCGTGAGCATCATTCGGCGCTGACGCAGTCCACTGATCAGCAGCGCGAGCCCCAGCAGGCCGACGGGCCAGCGGAGCGCCCACCACGCGCAGCCGAGCACGTACGACTCGCGGCTCCACAGACACGCGAGGGTGAGCGCCAGACACGACACCGCGACGAACGTGGCCAGCCGGAGACGGAGCGAGGGCATGGCTCGGTGAACTGCGACGCGCGTGCCTCAGCGCTGGCAGCCCGAGCTGAATCGTTCAGCCACCAGCGATGCTTCATGGCCGCTCAGGACGAAGCCGGTGGTGTCGCACTCTGTGTTGCGTCGGCCACTGGCGCGTCTTGCGTCTTGAACTCGGCGATCAGCTTTCCCGCGACGAACAGGAACGGGAACGAGACGAAGAGGCCGACGAAGCCAAGCAGGTGCTCCCAGGCGATGAGCGAGAGGATCAGCACGAAGCCCGGCAGCGGAACGTGCCTCGCGGCGAGGCGCGGGTTCAAGAAATACGACTCGATCTTGTGCAGCACGAAGGTGAGCCCGATGAAGAGGCCGACGCCGAAGAACCCCTTCGTCTGGTACGCGACGACCGAGAGCACCGCGCCCGAGATCAGGTTGCCGACGACGGGGATCAGACCGGACACGAAGATGAGCAGCATCAGCATCGGCACGTGCGGCACACCGATGATCCACAAGACGGGCAGGGTGAGCAGCGCGTTGCAGGCCGCGACGATGAACTGCAGCTGCACGGTGAGGCTGACGGCTTCGGCGACGTGTTCTCCCCAGCGCGTCAGCGTGCCGAAGAGGCTGTCGGGCGCGAGCGACTGTCGAAACGTGCGCAGCTTGTCTTCGTCGAGGAAGAACACGATCGCGAGCACCAGCCCGATGATCGCGTAGATGAGCAGGTGGCCGAGCTCGGCGGCCGAGGCCGCGACGTTGGCCGCGTAGTGCTGTGCCGACTGCACGAGCTCTTCGGTGTCGGGCAGGTGCGGCTGCAGTTCGAGGAAGAGCGGGTTCTCGCGCACGGCGGCGATGCGCTCGGGCAGCGTCTTGCGCGTCTCGATGATCAGCTGCGTCACGCGCCCAGCGCTCAACCAGGCGGTGAGGCCCAACACGATCGCCGTCGCGATCAGCACCAGCCCGAGCGCGGCAGCCCGGCCCATCTTGAACCGTCGCGCCATGAGGCCAGCCGACCAGAAGAGCATGCGCTCGAACGCCACGAAGAAGGCGAGCAGCACGAACAGCTTCCGGAAGAGCAGGATCAGCAGCAGAAAGACGAGCAACGCCAACGCCCGCTTGGGCGTCTTCTCCGAGAAGAACTCCGAGACGCGATCACGCATGCGGCGGCGAGCGTCACACGAGAGCGCCTTCTGGGCTTCACCAAACTTCACGGGGCGCCCGCCAGGCTGCTGTTACTTCGACACGCATGAAGATCGCGATCTACGGAGCCGGCCGCATTGGAACGATGTTCGCCTTCCACCTCGCGCAGGCCGGTCACGAGCTGACGCTGATCGCCCGCGGCTCGCGTCTCGACGAGCTGAAACGATCGCCCGTCATCGAGATGGTCGACGGCCGAAAGGCCAACGTGCACGTTGCTGAAGCGCTCGATGCCGCGACGCCGTGGGATCTGGTGCTGGTCACCACCCTCGCGCATCAAGTCGACGCGACGTTGCCCGCGCTGAAGGCCTGCGCCGCGAAGAAGGTGATGTTCATGTTCAACACCGTCGAGTCGCTCGAGAAGCTGCGCTCCGCCGTCGGCGCCGACCGCTTCGAGTTCTCGTTCCCCACGGTGATCGCCTTCCTCGAGAACGGGAAGCTGCGAGGCACGGTCAACGGGCCCGGCAACGGCACCACCACCACGAGCGCCGAGTGGGCGGCGATCTTCAACGCCGCGAAGATTCCGACCGAGGTGGTGGCCGACATGGAGAGCTTCCTGCGGAGCCACGCTGCGTTCGTGATTCCGATGATGGCGATCGGAAACACCGTGGCAGCCCGCGGAAGGGCGCTCTCGTGGAGCGAAGCGCTTCGCTACGCCGCCATGCTCGATGAAGGCTTCGCGATCGTCCGGCAGCTCGGCAACGCGATCACCCCGGGCTTCGTGGTGGTGCTCTCGAAGCTGCCAGCGGTGTTGGTGGCGTGCATCTTCTGGGCGGCCAGTCGAGCCGCGGCGGTGACCGACCTCGGCAAGATGGGCCCCGCCGAGGTGCGCGCGCTGATCGACGGCTTCGTGCAGCTCGCACCCGCTCAGAGCGCTCAGCTCAAGGCCCTTCGGCCCTGAAAGCAGAAAGCCTCTGGGATTGCTCCCAGAGGCTTCAGGGTTCTGCGTGCTGGGGAACTAGGATTCGAACCTAGATAGGCAGAGTCAGAGTCTGCAGTCCTAGCCGTTAGACGATTCCCCAAGATGTGTACTGCCGACTGCTCACTTCTTTGGCTTAGGAGATTTCCCCTTACCAGAAAGTCAGTCGATTGGAACAACGTAAATGCGCACCTCTTCGTTCGCCTCGTAGATGTTGAGACCGAGCCACTCTCCCTTTCCTGACGGGTTGGGAATGTGAATGGCCTTCACGCCGGGCTGGTTGATGACGTTGCGCCAGGTGCTGGG
>JAEUJR010000434.1 GCA_016793585.1 Archangium sp. | reverse complement strand
CCCTTCATCTTCCGCGGAGCGCTCGACGTTCGCGCGCGGCAGATCAACGAGCCGATGAAGTTGGCGGCCGCGAAGGCGCTGGCGGCGCTCGCGCGAGAAGACGTGCCCGACGCGGTGTCGCGCGCGTACGGCGGAGAGCGCTTCACCTTCGGCCCCGACTACATCATTCCCAAGCCGTTCGACCCGCGTGTGCTGCTGTGGGTGGCTCCGGCGGTGGCGAAGGCCGCGATGGACACGGGCGTCGCGCGTTTGCCCGTCGACCTGAACGTCTACCGCGACCGGCTGCACAAGCTGCAGTCACGCTCGAACCAGGTGATGGCGAGCATCGTCACGCGGGCGCGTTCAGCAACGAAGCGCATCGCGCTGGACGACGGTGAGCACCCGCGCGTGCTGCAGGCAGCGCGCATTCTGAAAGAAGACGGCGTGTGTGAGCCGGTGCTGCTCGGGAAGAAGGACGTCATCGAGCGCGCCATCGTCGAGCACAAACTCGAAGACGAGCTGGGCGGCGTCTCCATCGTCGACCCGGCCACCAGCCCGCTCGTCGAGCGCTACACCGACGCCTACTGGAAACTGCGTCAGCGCCGCGGAGTGACGCGAGAGCTCGCGGCGACGCGCATGCGGTTCCGCGGCTACTTCGGCGCGATGCTGGTGCGGGAAGGTGCAGTCGACGGGCTCGTCACGGGGCTCACGCAGACGTACCCCGAAGCGGTGCGGCCTCCGCTCGAGGTCATCGGCACGCATCAGGGCCGGCGCGCGGGCGGCGTGTACCTCGTGGTGCAGCGCAACGACTTCAAGTTCTTCGCCGACTGCACGATGAACCCCGAGCCGACGCCCGAGTACCTGGCCGACATCGCCATCGCGACGGCCGACCTCGCGCGCTCCTTCGACGTCACGCCGCGCCTCGCCTTCCTCTCGTACTCGACGTTCGGCAGCGCGGCAGGCTCGTCTCCCGAGCGCATGCGCAAGGCCATGGAGCTCGCCCGCGCCGCGCGCCCCACGCTCGAGATGGACGGCGAGATGCAGGTCGACCCCGCGCTCCTGCAGGACGACCGCGAGCAGCGCTACCCGTTCTCGGCGCTGACCGGCGACGCGAACGTGCTCATCTTCCCCAGCCTCGACGCGGCGAACATTGCGTACAAGCTGCTGTGGCACTTCGGCGGAGCAGAGGTCATCGGGCCGCTGCTGCTGGGCATGAACAAACCGGTGAACGTGCTGCAGGTGAACGCCAGCGTGCAGGACATCGTCAACCTGGCGGCCGTGACGGCGGTGCGCGCACAGGGCGGCGAGCTGGTCTTCTGACGCCGTGGGCCGGCCTCGCTGTTTCGAGCGCCTGAGGGCAGCAGGGCTTCACGCCGCCGTGAGTCGCCGCTCGACGGGAGCCAGGGCACATGACGTTCAGCAGCGAACGAGAGAGACAGCACGCGTGACGACTCCGCTGCCGAGGTCGCGCGGGTTGCCGCTGCCGGTGTTGCTCGCCCTGCTGGGCCAGACGGCCATCTCGGCAGGCACGCACCTCGCGGCACGTCGGGCGACCCAGGACGTCGACGCCATCTCGCTGGTGACGATGCGCATTCTGCTCTCGGCGGCGGGCTACGTCGGCGTGTTGGCGGCGTTGAAAGGGCCGCTGCTGCCGCCACGCAAGACGTGGGGCTGGTGGTTGCTGTTCGGCTTTCTCGCGGGGCCGGTGAACCAGGGCTTCTTCGTGTACGGGCTCGCGCAGTCGAAGGCCTCGCATGCAGGGCTGCTGTACGGCCTGACGCCGGCGGGCGTGTACCTGCTGAGCGTGGCACGTGGCCGCGAGCAGCCGACTCGCGCGAGGCTGTTGGGCATCGTCGTGGCCTTCTCGGGGGTGCTCGTGTTGCTGCTCGGCCGCGGGCTCGGTGAAGCGCTCGGGCCGCTGGTGGGCGACCTGTTCATTCTCGGCGCGGTCGTCGCGTGGGTCTTCTGGACGGCGGAGTCACGCGAGAAGGCGCAGACCTTCGGCGGCCTGCGCACCGCGGGCTGGAGTCTCATCGCCGGAGCGCTCTGGTGTCTTCCCGTGGCGCCCTTCGTGGTGGAGCTCGACGCCTTTCTCGCAGCGCCGGCCATCGCCCACTGGTGCCTGGCCTACCTGGTGCTGATGACGAGCATGGGCTCGTACGCGCTGTGGAACTACGCGCTCTCTCGCACCGAAGCCTCGCGCGTCGCGGTCTTCGCGAACCTGCAGCCCATCGCCACCGCCGTCGCCGCCTGGGCGCTGCTCGACGAGAAGCTCGGCTGGGAGCTGTTCGCCGGCGGGGTGCTGGTGCTCATCGGCGTGAGGCTCGCGCAGCGGCAGTAGCGACCCTCCAGACAGTGAATCCTCGCGGCTGCTGCAGAAACGCGGGCAAGGAACTCAGCGCAGTGGTTGCTGCCGATGGAGTCAATTCGTGGACTCGGAACATGGCCCGCAGCGCCGGGGTGCTCTCGGAGCACGTCGTCGCACGCCATGCTGAACCTGTGTATCGGCCCGCAGCACCCCAGCCTGCGACTCAGGGCACGAGCAGCTTCTGCACCTCGAGCGCTTCAGCCGACCGACCCAGGTGATTGAGGCACCGCACCTTCTGCTGCAGCACCATTCTGCGCAGCGGCGCCTCTTCGACGCTGTCGCCCGCTGGAGCACGCAGCCACCTGTCCGCCTCCTCCAGCGCGAGCTCGCAGTTCCCCACATCGGCCAGCTTCGCCACCGCGCGCGCCTGCGTCTCCCGCGTCGTCGAGTTGATGGGCACGAACGGCACGTGCGCCTGGCGCTCCAGCTCTCGCAGATTCTCCTCGATGGACCTCAAGTTGAACCCGGTGCCACGACGGCGACGAATCGGCGTTGGAGCGACGGCAACTGGTCCCGGCTGCACGGTGACGACGGAGTCGGGCGGCGCATCGATGGGCGGCGCAGGCGGTGGCACGTTCACCGGCGCTTCGGCGATTCCCGGCGGGGGCGCAGCCCACTCCTCTTCGGGGTTCGCCGACGGCGGCTCGACGTCGGTCTCGTCAGCGGCCACCATCGGCTCGATGGCTGGCGTGGGTGCGCTCACCTCGGGCTTCACGGTCGGTAGCGGCGGCGTGCTCGGCGCAGCAGACGGCCAGCGGTAGTCATCGAGCTCGCCCTCGTGCCACGCGACGGCGTGCCCGGCCGTCACCACGTGCGTCGCTTTCGGCGTCTTCACCTCGACGCTGCCCTCTTCGACCGCGACCACCACCTTCGCAACCTCGCGCGACACGAGGAAGCGCGTACCCAGGTCCTTCACCTCGACGTCGCCGGCGCGAATGGTGAGCACGCGCTCTTCGCGGTGCGGCACCACCATCGCGAGGCTGCCGCGCGAGATGTCGAGCGTGAGCGCCTTCTCTTCGAGCTTCGCGAGCTGCACGTCGGTCGACCCGGTGAGGCCGGCCTTCGTGCCGTCGGGCAGCTTGAGCCACAGCGACCCGTCCTTCTCGGTCGACAGCCGCGCGCCCGTCTCGAGCACCTGCGCCGTGCCCAGCGCGCCCGTGCCGCTCTTCGCCTTGCGCGCGCTCGCGACGACGGCCTTCACCGGCTTGCCGACCGGCTGCGGAATCACCACTGGCGTCAACGGCGTCGGAGCCACCGCGTTCGCGACCGGAGCGGTGCCCCCCCCTGCGCCATCGACGGGCTGTGACGAGACGAGGCGGAACGCGACGAAGGCGAGCGCACACGCCGCGGCAGCAGCGAGCACGAAGCGCGGCGTGAACAACGAGCGCCACCACCCGCTCAACGACCGCGCCGCCTCTTCGTCGACCGTGTCGGCCAGCACGGCGCCGACCCGCCGCGCCATGGCGTCGGGCATCGGAGGCGGTTCGGGGAGCAACGAGAGCATCGAGAGTGACGACTCCACGTCGGCGAGGGCCGCGCGCGCTTCGGGTGACGCATCGAGCTGCGCCTTCACCTGCGCCATCTCGGCCGCAGAGAGCTCGCCCTTCGCGTACGCCCACAAGGTGTCGGTCGAAGGCGTCGTCATGCAGCACCTGCCTTCAGCTGCTTCACGGCCTCGGTGAAGTCGACGCGCGCGCGGTTCAGCCGGCTGCGCACGGTGTTCACGGGGCAATCACAGAGCTCGCCGATCTCCTCGGGCTTCATGCCGAGCAGGTCGTGGTACACGAACACCGAGGCCTTCTCTTCACTCATCGTCGAGAGCGCCTTCTGTACCAGCATCGCGGCCTGCTTCACCTGTGCGGCGCGCTCGGGATCGTCGGTCTCGGGAGCAGACTCCTCGGGCAGCTCGTCGGAGTCGTGCGGCGCCTCGGGCTTGCGGCGCTTGCTGCGCAGGTGCATCAGCCCGACGTTCACGCAGACCCGGTGCAGAAACGTCGTCACCTTCGAGTCGCCGCGGTAGCCCTTCAGCGCCCGCATCAGCTGCAGGTAGCTCTCCTGCACGAGGTCTTCGAGGTCGGGCGAGTTGCCGACGACGCGGTAGAGCACCCGAAACGCCATCTCGCGGGTGCGCTCGTAGAGCTGCGTGAACGCGACACCTTCACCGTCACGCGCGGCGATGGCCAGCGAGCGCAGTGGGTCGGCCACTGCGATGGAGTCA
>JAEUJR010000370.1 GCA_016793585.1 Archangium sp. | reverse complement strand
GGCGTCGGTGCGGCACGAAGGGCGCTCCATCGCCGAGGTGGTGAAGTCGAACCTGGGCCCGCGCTCGGGTGTCGCGATGATGGCCTTCATCTGGGTCGCGCTCGTCTACGTCATCGTCGCGTTCACCGACGTCACCGCCAGCACCTTCGTCGCCGGAGACCCCGAGCTCGAAGGGCTGCACTTCGACTTCAACCCGGGCGGCGCGGTCGCGATGGCGTCGATGCTCTACCTGGGCCTGTCGGTGCTGATGGGCCTCGTGGAGCGCTTCCTCAAACCGCCGCTGTGGCTGCAGACCCTCGTCTTCGTGCCCGCGGTGCTGGGCGTGGTCTTTCTCGGCACCAGGCTGTCGACCGTGGTGACGCTCTCGGCCACCACGTGGGCCGTCGTCATTCTCGTGTACTGCTTCGTCGCGTCGCTCACCCCGGTGTGGGCGCTGCTGCAGCCGCGCGGGTATCTCGGCGGCTTCGTGCTCTACCTCGCGCTCGCCATCGGCACGGTGGGGCTCTTCTTCGGCGGCTTCGAGGTGCAGCTGCCCGCCTTCAAGGGCTTCGAGGTGACCGGCGCGGGTGGAACGCTCTTTCCCTTCCTCTTCGTCACCATCGCGTGCGGCGCGTGCAGCGGGTTTCACGGCCTCGTCTGCAGCGGCACGACGTCGAAGCAGATTCAAAAGGAGTCGCACTGCCACCCGGTCGGCTACGGCGCGATGTTGCTCGAGGGCTTCGTGGCCGTCATCGCGCTGGCGACGGTGATGATCATCTCGTCGAAGGACCTCGCGGGGAAACCGGCGGGCACCGTGTACGGCATCGGCCTGGGCCGCTTCTTCGCGGTCGTGCTGGGGCAGGAACACCTGCCGTTCGCCATCACCTTCGGCGCGATGGCCTTCAGCACCTTCGTCTTCGACACGCTCGACGTGAGCACGCGGCTCGGCCGCTACATCGTGCAGGAGCTCACCGGCCTCAAAGGTACCCTCGGCGCGCTGGCAGGCACGTTGCTCACCGCGGCGGTGCCGCTCGGGTTCCTGCTCGTCGCCCAGGCCGGCAGCTGGAAGAGCTTCTGGACGCTGTTCGGCACGTCGAATCAGTTGCTGGCGGCGCTGTCGTTGATGGGCGTGTCGGTGTGGCTCAAGCGCTCGGGCAAGCGCTACTGGTACACGGCGGCGCCGATGGTGTTCGTCTCGGTCGTGACGCTGACGTCGCTGGTGCTGCAGGTACGTGACGCGTTCTTCGGTCAGAAGGCGGCGACGGTGGCGCAGCAGGTGAACGGCGCCGTGGCGGTGCTGCTCTTCGTGCTCGCCGCGAGCCTGCTCACGACCGGAGCGAAGGCCCTGCTCGCCTCCGACCCGCCAACGCAGACGAGCCCGGCTTGATCAGAACGTCACGCCCGAGACCGTCACCACGCCCCCGCCCTCGAGCAGCTTGAAGCTCACCCGCGTCGGCCTCAGCGTGTCGACCGCGCCTTCGTTCATCTCTTCGTCGAAGAGCTCCGAGACGCACAACGCGGCGCCGACCGTCTGCAGCCAAAAGCTCGTGAAGTTCACCAGCAGCCGGCTGCCCCACCCCTCCTGCTGTGACCGCGCGTCGAGCAGCATCGCGGTCGCCGGGCCGAGCACCGGCACGTCGGTCACGTCGAGGTTGAAGCGGCTGAAGAGTGGCGAGACCGCGCCGGCAGCCTGCGGCTGGCCAATCCACGGCTGACCACCGACCGCGCCCAGGCTCTCTCCGGCCGCGAGAAACAACGAGCTCGCCGTCACGGTGCTGGCCGGCATCGGCGTCGAGGCAAGGAGCAGAGCAGTGAGCGTCGCGACCATGCCCGACAGCTGAGCAATGGTGGCGCCAGGTCGGCTTCGCGCACTCTCGGCAGGTTACGGGCGCGCGAGGTGTGCCATCGATTGCACACCGTGCAACGGCTCATCAATCGAGGCGAGGCTGGGTGCCGAGCGTGCCTGCCTCGGACGCTTCCCGGTAGAGCACGCGGTACAGCTCCGGCGCCTGGCGACGCATCACTTCGAGGCGCTCTGGTGAGCCGCGATGAAACAGTGCGTAGCCCTCGGCGTAGAACTCTCGCGGGTTCTCGAGCGGCTCGTGCGGGTCGGCGTTGAGCGAGAACGCGGAGAGTCCACGCTCGTCGTTCGGGTTCGGGCGCCGGCCACGATAGGCCTGGAGCGCGCCAGCCAGCTCACGGTCCGAGGCGAAGGCGGTGTGCCCGGCGTCTTCGAGCGCGAGCCGACGCTGCACCTGGGGTGAAGCGCCATCGCCCAGCCGCACACGGTCGTTCCGCACGTCGTCCCACGCGTGAGCCATCTCGTGAACGATGGAGCCTTCGCTGCGCGACCTGAGCTGAATCGTTCGCAGCTCTGGCAGGTACCGGCCGCCCGTTCTTCCACCGATGGTGGGCGTGCGTTCGTTGACGAACCCTTCGGCCGCACCTCGCACGCGCTCCGCTGGAAGCCCGCCAACCCGATTCGCCGCGAACACCACGCCCGCCTGGTCCATGCGAACGAGCTGCCGCTCGGAGAAGGAGCTGCTGGCGCCACGAATCGCGGCGCGAAGCTCGGTGTCGGTCTCGGGCACGAAGCGCATCATGTGCTCGACGGCGCGCTCCCGCCTCGTCAGCGGCGCGGGCGGAGCGATGGGCGGCGTGTAGACATCGGCCGGCCGTCGACGCGGAGTCTCGGGCGCGACCTCGGGCGAAGGCGCGTGCTGCGGTCTGACGGGAGCAGGCGTGCGAACCGGCGCGTGGCGCGAGATGGGCGAAGTCATGGTGCGGCTCAGAAGTGCGAGACGGTGACGAGCGGCATGTCGCCGTCGGAGTCACGGTGAATGCGGCCACTCAAGCGGCGCAGCTGCGCGTCGAAGTCGGCCGGCTGCGTGGGGCCCGACGCTCCCGTGTACGCGGTGTAGTCGCCGCTGCCGGGGTCGGAGTTGTAGAGGAACGCCGTTCCATCAGCGCGGCGGCCGACGGTGACGAAGTGATCAGCCGAGGTGCCTGCGTCGGTTCCCGCGACGCGAACCGTGGCCGACTCACCAGGCGCGAGCCCACGCACCATCGTGCTCAATGAGTCCGCGCCAGAGGTCAGCGCGACCTGCCTCGGGGCACCACCACCAGCCGCCGCCAACCCGCTGATCTCGGTGTCGCTGAACCCGCTCAGCTCACGCGCGCCTTCGCGGCCCGGCAACGTCACGGTGTACATGCGCCGCGCGTCGTCGCCCGGGTGGCTCGGGTCGTCGACCAACGACACGCGCGTTCCTTCTCCGTAGTAGCGCGTGAGAATCGCCTGCGTCTCGGTCGCTTCGGCGGCCGTCATGGTGCCGTTCGTGAGGTGCGTGCGCAGCTCGAACAGGCGCTCCTGATCAGGCGTCATCGTGTCGGGCACCGGGCCGCTGGTGCGCCGCCCGCCCGGGTGCACGTGGCCGTCGATGACGTCGGCCATCGCTCGGCGAAGGTCGCTCTGCGTGTTGCCCGCGCGATAGAGCAACGACTGCGCGCGCGAGAGCTCTTCGTAGGTGCACGTGCCGTTGCGCAGGTGCGTCGCGGTCGACTGCAGCTCGCGGCGCTCGCCGACAGAGAGGCGGCTCGAGGCCGAGCCCGTCGCCACCGAGTCGAGGAAGCGGGCGCCACGCTCGGGCCCCTGCATCAGCGCCGCGCCGAGCAGTGATGACGGGCCACACCGCGCCGCCGAGTTGTCGAGCGAGCCACCCGAAGGGTTCTGCGTGAGCCGGCCGACGACGGCCGCCGGGTTGCTCCACTCCTCCGCGCGAATGCGACCCGTCGCGGTGCGCAACGTTCCGCTCGAGCCGTTGAGCCCCAGCCCGCTCGTCTCGTGCGTTCCACCATGCAGCGACACGGGCGCACGCGAAGCGCTCTGAAACGAATCGACCGCGCGCTGCGAGACGGGCGCCGGCTGCTGCGAGGTCGAGGGAAGCGACGCGAGCACGCTGCGGCCCGCTTGCACCACCGAGTTCACCAGGTTCGAGATCTTCATGAATCGAAGACCTCCAGGCCGCTCCCGGTGGGACATCGGTCACCCGACCGATGCCGCCAAGTGCCCGTTCTTTCAGCTCAACTTGTCGAACTTCTCGAACGGGTTCTCCATCATCTCTTTCACGGTGCGCGCGAGCACGGCGGCGTGGGCTCCGTCGATGAAGCGGTGGTCGAACGACGCGTTGATGCGCATGACCTTGCCGGGCACCACCTTGCCGTCTTCGACGACGGGCTCGTCCGACACGGCGCCAGGCGCGATGAAGATGGGCACCGCCGTGTACGGCACGAGCGGCACGTACGCGATGTCGAGGCCGAGCGAGCCGACGTTGGTGATGGTGACACCGCCGAACGCGTCTTTCGGCATGCCGAGGCCCGAGAGGTCGAGGTTGAACGTGTACATGAGCAGGTGCAGCAGCTTCAGGAACGCGTTCATGAACATGAAGGGAATCATCGCGACCGTGCTCTTGCCCTTCTCGAGCGACTGGTCCTTGCGCTGACGCACCTTCTCGACGGTCGCGGCCATCTCGGCGGCCATCTCCTTCAGCGACTTCTTGTCGGCGTTCTCGATCTTCGCGGCGGTGAGGTCGACCTTGCCGTCGCCCTGGTCGGTCTGCACCACCAGCACCGAGAGCGTCACGTCCTGGCGCAGGTAGATCTTGTTGAAGCGCAGAATCGCGTTCGCGTCGGGGCACTTGCGCAACGCCTCGGCCACCGCGCGCGCGACGAGGTGGGTGACGGTGAGCCGCACACCGTTCACCTCGCGGAACTTTTCGATGTACTGGAGCGCCTTCTCCATGCGCACCGAGAGCGTGCCGTACACCGTCGGGTCGTAGGCGGTGCGCCAGGTACCGATGGCAATCTTCCGGAAGCTGCTGACCTCTTTCTTCTCGACGAGCTGGAGATGGGACATGGCGCGCGAAGGTAGCGGATTCGTCACAGGAGTCGCGGAGGAAGGCGGCGCTGCAAACGCGGGGCGTCACGCACGGTTCGCGACCTCGACGTATCGTTGGGTCATGCGATGGCTCGGCGTGGTGGCGGTGCTGCTGTCGGTCGAAGCGGCCGCGAAGTGTTCGAACGAGTGGTACGGCGTCGCGCCCGAGCCGGGAGTCGAGCTGCCGCCGAGCGCGCACGTGCTGGTGACGCTGGGTGGAAAACACCAGGACCTGACGCCGAAGCTCGAGTTCGTCGCCGGCCCGCAGAAGATTGCGGCCACCGTCGTGCACACGTTCGACGGCATGTCGCAGCGGCTGGTGCTGGTGAAGCCGGCCTCGCCGCTCCCGCCGGGAACGTGGGAGCTGCTGCTCGCGTTGCCCAAAGAGACACCGCCGTCGCGCCGCTTCGGGCCGTGGAAGGTGAAGAAGGAAGCCGACTCGACCCCGCCGTCGTTCGTGAGCGCGCCCTCGCTCGGCGGCACCGACTGGCAGGAGTTCGGCTGCGGGCCGGGCTCGACCATCGACGTGAAGGGCGTGACGGCCAATGAGCCGGTGTTCGTCGAAGCTGCGGTGACGGTCGAGGGGAAGACGACGACTGCGGTGCTGAGTCCGAAAGACGACGTGGTGGGGCTCGGCCACGGCATGTGCTCGGGCGCGTTCCAGCTGAACCCCGGCGCGAAGGGCACGGTGGTGCTGACGGCGCTCGACTACGCCGGAAATCGCGGCGCGGCATCTGCTCCCATCACGTTCACCGCTCCCGGGCCCACGAAGTGATTCGCGCGTTCGTGGCGGCGGTGGTGTTGCTCGCGTGCGAGGCGTCCGCCGACTGCATGGGGGAGTGGCTTCGCGCGGCTCCAGACGTTCAGGTCGAGCTCACGTCGAACGCCCACGTGCTGGTGACGCTCGGCGGGAGTCACTCGAGCGTGTCGCCGAAGAAGCTGGTGTTCGTGTCGGGCACGAAGCGTGTGCCCGCGGAGTTGGTGCGAACGTTCGATGGCTACCAGCAGAAGCTGGTGCTGGTGAGAGCGACGCTCGAGCCCGGCTCGTGGGAGCTGAGCGTCGACGGGCTGAAGCCGGCCCAGCGGCTGGGGCCGTGGAAGGTGGTGCCGAGCGCAGACGCGGTGGTGCCTGCGTTCGAGCAGCCGCCGGTCGCGGGTGACACGAAGTGGACGGCGTATGGCTGTGGGCCGGGGTCGAGCCTGAAGGTGAAGCAGGTGAAGACGAACGAGCCCGTGTTCATCGAGGCAGCGGCGACGGTGAATGGGCAGACGACGGTGGGCCTCTTGGTTCCGCGCGAGCAGGAGCTCGAGCTCGGCCACGGCATGTGTTCGGGCGGGTTCTCGTTCAAGCCCGGGGCGCGTGTGTCGGTGGTGCTCACGCCGGTCGATTTCGCCGGCAATCGGGGCGCGCCGTCGGAGCGGCTGACGTTCACCGCTCCGAGTCCGTGACGAAGCGTGCTGCGTCTGCGTGTCGGCGAGCCGGTTGACGACGAAGGATGGGCGTGACGCGACTGCCGAGCCCGACCGAGGCGCGCTCACCAGCACCGGGAGGACATTCCCTCGTGCAGCAGTTCATGGGGCTGGGTTGCGAGTGCGGCCGCTTCGACGCGCGCTACGACGAGATCTGTGGCGGCGTGTGTCCCTGGCTCGATGGCGGCGGCGCGACGGCTCGCCGAGCTTCGCCAGGAGCGCGACCGAGGTGACGCCCGAAGCACTCGCCCTGCTGTAGACGCGCAGGTTGGCAGCAACCCGCCACCGAGCGGCTCGTCATCGGCCATGCACGACCCCTCGACGACCGCACGCGCTTCTCCTTCCGCGTGCTTCGATTTGCACTTCGACCGACCCGATGACCGGAGCGCCAGGCACGTCGATGGAGAACTGGTCGACCTCGGAGACGAAGGCGCCGCCGAGGAGTCACAGCACGTCCGCGACGACACCGGCTGTGAGGCCCAGCTGCACGGGGCTGGTCTGCCAGAACGTTCCCGCGGCACTACCCCGGCGGCCAGGCCAGCTTGCGGCCTGCGAGCAGGTGCAGGTGCAGGTGGAACACCGTCTGCCCCGCGTCGGCGTTGCAGTTCATGACGAGGCGGTAGCCGGCATCGGCGACGCCGTGTGCGCGCGCGAACTTTCCGGCGGTGACGAGCAGGTGGCCTGCGAGCTCACGGTCTTCGGCGGTGAGGTCGTTGACGGTCGAGATGTGGCGCTTGGGAATGAAGAGCGCGTGCGTCGGCGCCTGCGGGTTGATGTCGAAGAAGCCGATGCAGTGTTCGTCGTCGTGAATCTTCTTGGCGGGAATCTGGCCCGAGACGATGCGGCAGAAGAGACAGTCCATGACGGGCGAAACTACACCCAAGCGTCGCGCGCCGAGACGGTTTCGCGCTCCGGGTCAGGCGCCGAGCTCGGCGATGACGCGACCGTCTTCGACTTTGACGGCTTTGAGCAACCACCGCGCACCGCCACGCTCGAGGCGATGGAGCGGAACGGTGGGCAGCACGGTGCGCACGACGTCGTTCACGAACGAGAGCACCTCGGGCAGTTCGGCGGCGGGCAGGCCGGGCACCTCGAAGCTCGAGACCGCAGGCGCATCGAGGAAGAACTGACCGTCATCGGGTTGGTAGCGGAGCGTTCCGCGCACGGTGAGCACGCCTTCGAGGCGGAGCACGGCGATGCCGACCGAGGCGCGCAGTGACAGCCCGAGGTCGTTGGAGCCGCGCACGAGCTTCACCTTCGGGTCGGCGAGCTCGAGGAAGACGACGCTGGCCGAGCGTGTGACGGGGAAGCTCTTGCCGAGCTCACGGTCGAGCTGGTCGGCACTCAAGGCGACGTTGAGCCGGCCGGGCGCAGCGCAGGCAGCGGTGAAGCAGGTGACGAGGAGGAGGAGCGTTCTCACGGGCGGCACTCTCGTCTGAGCGCGCGGTGACGGCTACTTCTCGACCTGCGCGGAGCGGGCACTCGCGCTCGAGTTGGTCGATGAGGCGTGCGGCGGTTGCGGAACGCGGAGAGCCCATCGCGTGCGCTCCCAGAGAGCCTTGCGTGCTGCACACCGGCGATCGTGGCGCCGTTCTACTGCGCGACCGCGCGGTACGAGGGTCGGGGTTGCGTGGTGATGACGTGCAGCTCGTCGCCGACACGGAGCGTACCGGTGGAGCGGTGCACGGCGTTCTGGCCGAAGATGGCGCCGAACGGCTGGAGCGTGCGCAGGCGCGCGAGCGTCGAGAGCGGGGCGGAGCCGCGCGGTTGTTCGCCGGTGCGTTGGTCGGTGGTGATGACGACGCAGCGGGCGCAGGGTTTGACGAGGTCGAAGGTGATGGAGCCCACGGTAACGGCGCGCCATTCGTCCTCGGCCCACGCGGGAGCGCCGGAGATGACGACGTTGGCGCGAAAGCGCTCCATGCCAAGGGGCGCGGGCAGGTTGGTGTTGAGGTCGTCGAGCGAGGCGGCGTTGGTGAGGAGTACCGGGTAGGCGTCGGCAAAGGTGGTGTGCGCGTCGGGGCGCGGTGCGTACTTCGGGTCGACTGGGCGAATGGTCGAGGCGGGCATTCGCACGAGGCGGCAGGGTTGACCGAGGCGGGCGGAGAGCCAGGTCGCAGCGGCATCTCCGCAGTCGGTGGCGGTGACGGTGTCTTTCCAGACGGTGACTTCTCGCGGTGGAGCGATGGAGGACTCGAGGTGAAGCACGGCGCCCGAGTCGTCGGAGAGCTCGAGCACGTCGTCTCGGAGCCGGGCGTTCAACGTGGCCATGCGCGGGGTGGTGCGCTGGGTGAGGAAGCGGCCGTTGGCGTCGACGACCATCCACTCGCGGTCGTGCCTCGGGCCGCGGGCTTCGAGCGTCAGTTCATCGACCGCGATGCCCCGCAGAGACTTCACGGGGTAGTGGAACAACCCAGCGATACGCATCACGGGCACGCGTAGGGCCTGAGGTTTGTCTTATGATTGTAGGTTCGACCAGGATCGTGCCCTTGCATCGGCCAGTCCGCCAAGGTGTCCACCCCGCTTGCGTCTGTCGAGACAAAGACAATCCTGCCTGTAGAATCGACACACCCGACGAATGGACTCCCCTGGATGCAAGTTGGAGTCAAACCAATGCAAGCTCCCGTCGCTCCTGGCAACCGCATTTCGTCTCGAAACACCAACGTGTCAGAATCCCGAACCTGAAGAAACGCAACGCCGCCTCGGACGAGCGAGACAAAGAGCGTTTTGGAGCCTCCGAGCGCAATGGAGACCAGATTGTCTGAAATTGTTCCGGCGACGCAATTGGTCGAACCGGTCACCTGCTTTGTCAAACACACCGTCGACCACGATCCATACATCTGGATGAAATACAGGTTATTCTGACCTTTGATTGGCTGTCCAAGAACCTCTGTAAATCCAGCCCCCCATGGAGCAGACGAGAAGAGACTGCCGTCGAAGTGTCGGTTGACCCCTCCGCTGTTGCCGCTCCCGGAAAAGCCGGTGCTTGAGCCGATGAGATGTGTGATTGAGGAAAAGCCGGGCGGCGTCTGGATGCGCATCTGGCCTCCCAAGCGGTTGAAGCTTGTGGTTGAGCCACTGAAGCCGAAGACGCTGTAGCCGTCTGTCACATGGACCTGGCCACCGCTCGCCGCCGCACCAGCGATGCCGCCGTCAAATGATAAAATTTCAGCAAATCCCGTTGTTGCGACCGTTCCTTGATAGCTTGCCCACGACGTCTTCACCTTGCCGCTCGAACTATAGAGCGCGGAGACGCTGCTCTCGGCGACCAGGGGATATGGAAACAGGTCATCCCGCCGCTCTTCAACGGCCCAATCTGACAACTGATCTTCTGTCTTCAACATATATGTTACGCCACGACTCAAGGTGCCCGACTCGAGGACATAGACAACCTGAGGCGCCTCCTGTCCAATGCCAACATTGTTCGTTGGTGGCATCGCCAGATTCCTGGAGCTCAGCAAACCTCCAGCGCTGTCCAGAATCGTCAGCGTCGAGTTTCCTGTGGAAGGAATGACCAGAGAACCGCCAAACCCAAGGGCAAATCCGTTCCCGGCTGATGACTGATAGCTGAATCCCCATCGAGTAATTTGAACGAGTCCGGCGTCAGCGAGTGCTGTGTTGCCGACATCGTCCGCGGCAGTGGCGAGAAGTTCGAGGCTTCCACGGAGACCAGGGAACGTTCCCAGCGAGACGGACAAAGGAACGATGCGACAGAAGCCGCCGTCGGCCAGCCCCCCATCACCGATCCCACCGTCTCCCGTGCATCCAATGGGCACATTCCCGAATTCGCCTCCCAGACTCACCCGAATTGAAGCTGGGTCGAGGTCATGACTACTTGATTCGACGCGCACAGGAATCACGGCAGAACGGCGCCAGAATCCACCCGCGTCCAGTGGCTCGCTGAGGTCCCTGAAGTCGGCGCCACCTGGTTGGACAATCGGCTGCGGCGCCGGCGGCCAGGTCACTCGCAACTGTGGTCCACGAAGGTCGACCTTGGTTGCACCTATTCCTCCGGGACCTCCGTCTGGCCATGCGACGGTTAGCGTCCAGTCGCCTTCCGTGCTTGCCGGAAAGGCGGTCGCAGACGCGTAGCCTCCGTCCGGAATCGACGTGAGCGTGCCGGCCCAGGCGACGGACCCATCGAGACTGGCACCAACAGAGAGAGTCGCAGGAGGGTTCGGCAAACGGCCCGGCACTGGTTGAAGTGTCGCTTGAATGACAACCGGTGACCTGACCTTTGGGGGGACGACCACGCTGATGCCGAAATAGCGGCGGAGGCACGAGTTTGCGACGCACTCTTCGTACTCCGGGCAAGGACAACCACCGACAGTGGAGCCGCCTGCAGTGGAGCCGCCTGCAGTGGAGCCGCCTGCAGTGGAGCCGCCTGCTGTCGAACCACCTGCCGCCGAGCCGCCCGCACCTCCAGCGGAGGACTGACACTGACCGTCAACACACCCCATTCCGGCAGAGCATGGAGGAAGCTCTGGCCCACATCGATTTCCGATGGGTGGCTCACACGCCATCACCAGCATCGACACCACCACAGCCGCCTGAATGCGCATGGTCGCCCTCAAAACACGAAGGGCGCCACTCTTGCGAGCAGCGCCCTCCGCATTCAAACAGCTCGCGAGCTGATTACGGCAGGTTCAGGACGCGAATGTAATTCGCAGCCGTCACGGAGTTGGTCTTCTGCAGCATGAAGATTCGATTGCCTGCGATATCGAAGTACATGCCAGTGATGTTCTGGAACGTCGCCGCAGTCGCGACGCCGTCAGCGCTGCCCACGGTCGAAGTCGTGGGCCCAGCCGTGACCTGCGCAACGCCAGTCGGGTAACCGTTGGCGTCGAGCGAAACCTCACACACACGTCCCGTCGCATTGGTGGTGGAGCCAGACGTCTGTCCCCACGACGTGTAGTACAGCTTGGTCGGGAGCATCGGGCTGTTCATGACGACCAGTGTGCGGGTGCCCGCCTGGCAAGGCGCCGCAAGCGGCAGATCCTGCTCAGGAACCATCGGGTCGACCATCGGCACGCTCGGCGACATCGCCATGTCGAGCGCGTAGGTCGCGATGTAGCTGCCATCAAACACGTACAGCTTCGTGGCCGTCGCTGCGACACCGTACGGACCGTTGTAGGTGCCATCGTTGGTCACGTTCGTCATGGCGACACTCGACGAGACGTTCAAGTTCGCACCCAGAACGTCGTAGGGGGACGGAGTGAACTGGGTGATGTAGAAGTTCGAACCGTTCGCCGCCCAGCTGTACTTCGAACCCGACCCATAGGGAGACGCCGCGGTCGACAGCGCGGTCGCCGCCGTAGGTCCGGTGATCTGGTAGAGGCCAGCCGTTCCACGAGGCGACGAGAAGAGGCCGTTGAACGCGTACAGGTTGGCACCGTTGTGGAATACGACCTGCGGGTCGAGCGCAGCACCGGCCTGGTTCGCGTCGTACACAGACGTGTACGCGCCACCAGTCGAGGCCGACACATAACCCACGCCGTTTCGATTGGCCGTGGTTCCCGCCGAGGTCGACGACGTCGAGTCCGTGACCGAGAAGTAGAGGTTGCCGCTGTTCAGCGACAGACCCCAGCCCGGAGTGAAGGTTGCCGGCATGCCCGTGATGGGAAGGCTGGACACCGTCGCGGACTGAACGACCGCGAAGGCGAGCGTCCGCTCGGCAAAGTTCGAAGGGTTGCCAGGCTCACTGATACGCAGCGTCAGCGAGACAGGGCCAAGGTTCGCCACGAGCGGTGTACCAGACAGAACGCCCGTCACAGGGTCGATCGACAGCCAGGCCGCATTCGTGGCGCCAGCGAGAATGCTCCATCGAGCCGCACTCGAACCGCCGGTGCGCGTCGCCGTCACGGAGTAGGGGAAGGTCGGGCCGGCGTTGGGCAGCATCGAGGTGGAGACAGCGAGCTGAATCTGGTTCGCGTTCTCCACACGCACGTCGTCGATGAAGACACCCGCGTAGTTGACACTGTGGTCAGCACTGAAGGCCACTCGCAAACGCGTCGCGGTCTGACCGGCAAGCGGCGTGAGATCCGCACGGTAGAGCGTCCAACCCTGAGCGCTCAGGCGACCACCCCACGCTCCTTGGCCGAAGACCGTGAGGGGGTAGGCCGGGATTGCGTTGGCGAGATTGTAGGTCACGCCATCGCTGCTCGCGCGGACGTTGAAGCCGTCGTAGGTGCTTCCCTCGGTGTCGACCCACGCCCAGAAGGTGACGGTGGGCTCGACTGCGCCGGCGAGGCTGAATGCTGGCGAGTCGGCAAGGCTGATCTCCCAGCCGCCGTCCGAATCGTTGTAGTTGGTCCCGGTGAGACGGGTTCCGATGGCGTTGCTGCCACCGTGCGCCGCAGTCGGGCGAATGCCACCGTCGACTGGTACCACCGCGCCACACTCCCAGTCGCCCGAGAGCGTCCAGGGGCAGGCCTCGAAGCCTTCAACGTAGTAGGCCGAACCGCTCGCGCCACCAGCCGAACCACCGGCCGTCGAACCGCCAGCCGTACCGCCGGCCGTCGCGCCACCAGCCGTACCGCCGGCCGTCGCGCCACCAGCCGTACCGCCGGCCGTCGCGCCACCAGCCGAACCGCCGGCCGTCGCAGTGCCACCAGCCGGCGCAGAGCCACCAGCCGTCGCAGTGCCACCAGCCGTCGCAG
>JAEUJR010000341.1 GCA_016793585.1 Archangium sp. | reverse complement strand
CAGAGCAACGCCCGGTATTGGTACAGCTCCTGAAGATTGCGGATCATTTCGGCCCGTGCGCGCTTACAGCATGCCCCCCACCGCCACAACCAGCGGAGGCGCCTTTTGACCGTCAGCGGGCGCGCGGCTTTCGGGGCTTCGCGGGCTTCGGCTTCGCCGCGGCGGGCTTCGCCGTCTTCACGCTCGGCACCTCGAGCACGGGCGCCTTCGCAGGTGTCGTCGCGCGTTCGAGCTCTGACTCGAGCTCGGCGACCCGGGAGCGCAACCGCATCACCTCGGCCGAGAGCTGCGAGTAGCCGTCGAGCACGTGGCCATTGAAGACGACCTGCCGCGCGAGCGCCTCGTTGATGAACAGCTGCCCGACCTTGCGGAACGTCTGCTTTGCCAGCACGACCGCGCGGCCTTGGAGCCCGTCACGGTGCGTCTCGATGGGCAGGCCCCGCGTGGTGTCGACATGCTCGCTCATGGACTCGACGGCGAAGGCGAACGCCTCGACCGGCGCTTCGACGTCATGCTCGAGGCCCGCGTCTTCCGAAGGCGGCAGCAGCCCCCGCGCCGACAGGCGCTCCTTCACCACGTCGAGCAGCTTCTTCGCCGTCACGTTCTTGCCGAACAGCTTCATCGCTTCGTCTCCTTGATGCCGTCGATGGCTGCGAGCCACGCGTCGATGACCGTCTGCCACTGGTGCTTCGCGGCGTAGCGCCTGGCGTGACGCGAGAGTTCCTTTCGGCGCTCGCCCACCGCTTTCACCGCCGCGATGAAGGAGCGTTCGTCGTCGTAGCCCACGCCCGCGCTGCTGCGCTCGAGCTGGCCACGCACGACGTCGCCGATGGTGTTGCCGATGACGGGCGTACCGACCGCGAAGGCCTCGAGCGTGAGCAACGAGAGGCTCTCGTAGCGGCTGGGCACCACGACCGCGAGCGCGCCCCCCAGCGCGTCCCACTTCGTCTGCTCGTCGACGCGACCGAGTGCCACGACGCGATTGCCACGCGCCTGGAGCTCACCACTGCCCGCGAGCACCAGCGTCGGCGCGTCGTGGAACCTCTTCACGAGCTGCTGGTGGAAGGCGAGCAGCTCGGCCACGCCCTTCCCCGCCTCCATGCGGCCGACGTACAGCAGGTAGGGGCCGTGAACGCCGGTCTGCTGACGGAAGCGCCGCTCGTCGGGGCGCAGCGCGTCGATGCCGACGCCGACGATCTTCGAAGGTGCCGCGTTCGGGAACCTGCGGCGAATGAGCGCCTCTTCTTCTGGCGTGTTGCACAGCAGCGTTCGCGCCTGCTCGAAGGCGTCGGCGAAGAGGTGAAACGCGAGCGGCGGCTCGTCGTGCGTCGTGGGAACGACGAGGGCGCGGTCAGCCAGGAGCGGCACGCCGTAGACGGTCGGCTGGTACAGGTACGTGAAGAACGCGACGGCGTCGAAGCGCTCGCGTTCGGCCACCAGGCGCTCGAGCATCGAAGGAACGGTCGGGCCCTGATCGGCGACCCACCGGGTCTCACCGACGAGGTCGTGCGGCTTGCCGAACATCGAGTCAGACAGCCGATTGAAGCCGCGAATGTTGCGAAAGCGGCTCGCGGCGAAGCGATGCACGGTGAGCGGGCCGTCGCGCGTGGTGCCGGGCTCGAGCTCGTTCTTCCACGAGAGGTGATCGGTCGCGCACGAGGTGAAGACCTCGACGTCGGCGTGCGGGGCGAGCTTGAGCGCCACCTGTCTCGCGTGGGCTTCTGCTCCGCCGACGATGAACTCTCCGAAGCGCTGCACGACGAAGGCGACGCGGCGGGTGGTGCGCTTCTTTGGCGTCGGCCGTCGCTGTGGCGGCAGTGCCTTCTCGAGCGCGCTCGCCACGGCCTCGAGTGAAAAGTCCTTCAGGCGCTCGGTCTGCCCTTCGATGAGGCCAGCGCGCACCTCTGCGTCCGTCGAGACCTGCACCGTCAGCTCGGCGAGCGCGGCGAAGTGCTTCTCGTCGAACACCAGGCCCCGGCCACCCATCGTCTCGGGCACGGCGGCGGCTCCGAAGGCGATGACGGGCAGCTCGCTCGCGAAGGCCTCGAGCAGCGGAACGCCAACGCCTTCGTGCTCGCTCATCGAGACGAAACAATCGGCCGAGCGATACGCCGCCACCAGCTGCCCGTGCGTGACGCGCCCAAGGAAGGTGACGTCGCCGAGCTCTTTCGCGCGGCGGGCGAGCGCTTTGAACGCCGCCTGTCCGGGGTCGTAGCCGCCGACGATGACGAGCTGCGCGCGGGGAGCGATGCGCTTGAGCTCGTGATGGAGCGCGAGCAGATCTTCGACGCGTTTGTGCGGCACGACACGGCTCACCGACACGATGCGCGGCGCGCTGAGCTTCTTCAGTCGCGTCAGCATGGCGCCATCGGCCTGCGAGAGCGTGAAGCGCTCGGGCTCGACCAGCAACGGCACCACCTTCACGTCCCGGTGGCCTGCCGCTTCGAGTTCACGCGCGTTGTAGCGAGAGACACCGATCGAGACGTCGAGATGGCCTGCCATCGCCGTCAGCTGCGCGCGGCCAGTGACGAGCGGCTCCGCGAGCCGCGTCCCTGCATAGAAACGCGCAGGGGTGATGTTGTGAAAGACGAGCCCGCGACGACACGGCAGGTGCAGCAGCTTCGCCACGAGGCTCGACGCGATGCCGTGGTGATAGAGGACGAGATCGCCTCGCTCGACGCGCAGCTTCGAGGCGTGGTGAACGATCGCGTCGAAGCCCGGCTCCACTTCTCCCGCGAACACCTCGCCCGTGATGCCGAGGTGGCGCAGGGCGCGCTGAAACCCGATGGCCGCCGCGCCCATGGCATCGCCCGGGCGGAAGTTCGGAACGAGTTGATGCACGCGCGCCACGGGAGCGCTGTACCCGAGCGTCAGTCACGCGTCACTCGTCGTCGGCTTCCCCCCGCGCCATCGCCAGCACCCGCTCGAGCCAGCGCGCTTTGGACCGCCACGACACGCCGAGCTTTTCCGCTTCGAACCAATCACGTGAGCCAATGGCGAAGACTCGGCCACGATTGATCACCTCGAAGGCAGCGCCATCATCGAGTCCGCTGGCTCGCAGCGCTTTCACTGCAGCGGCCGAGTCAGCCAGCATCAGTCGAATGTCGGCTTCGGGGAGTTGCAGGTTGGCGAAGCCGTGCTCTCCCAGATCGGCGAGCACCGACCCGGCGGCCTCGAGCAGCGCCTCGAAAGTCGCGATCTGGGGATCGGCAGCGACGAGTTCCCTTGCCAGTCGCCAACAGGCCACACAGGCGTCGAGGTCACGCTGGGCGAGCAGGTCGAGAAGGCGTTGATCCACCGGGGCTCCACGAAGAAATTAGCGGTAGCCGATCCAACGCTCGGCTTGGGAGCATCTTGCCCGATCATGCCCAACCTCCTCGCGATCATCGCCAAAGCGCAGTTCGAGACGAGCCACCCTGACGCCAACGAAGGCGACGCGCTGGAGTTCGATCGCTACGTGAGCACGAACGCGGCGCTGAGCAGCCTGAAGGAAGGCGGCAGCTTGTTCCTCGTGACGGTTCGGCCTCCCGACGAGCAACTCTGGCTCGTGGGTGAGCTGATCAATCCCAAACACGACGGCAAGGCGTGGAGGAGCGCGCCCTCGAAGATGGTGGTGCGCGACGTCACGGCCCTCATTCCCGAGTTGAAGTTCACGACTGGCAAAGGGCTCGCGCCCAAGAAGGGCGCCTTGGGCATGAGCCTTCAGACGCCGCGGCAGCTGACCGATGAAGACGTTGCCCTGCTTCGTGGAAAGGCGGCGAACTCACGCACGAGCACGCAGGTCGCGGCGCTCTCACTTGCCGACGTGATTGCGGAGTGGCGGCAGACGCGCGCACCCGAGCTGGAGACGCTCATCGACACGCTCTCGAAGCATCACGCGCGCGCCTGGCCTGCGCTCGACCCAGAGGCCGACGACTACGACGCG
>JAEUJR010000314.1 GCA_016793585.1 Archangium sp. | reverse complement strand
GTTGGCCTCGTGCACCGCGATGGCTTCCTTCTTCGGGTCGATCACGAAGATGGCGCCGGGCAGGCGGGCGAGCTGCTTCACGCCGCCGAGGTTCTTCTCGAGCTTCTCGCGCTCACGCTCGAGGCCCGCGACTTCCTTCTTCGGCAGACGGTCGAACGTGCCGTCTTCCTTCATCGTCTCGAGCGACTTGAGGCGGTCGATGCCCTGCTTGATGGTCTTGAAGTTGGTGAGCGTGCCGCCCAGCCAGCGGTTGGTCACGAAGTACTGGCCAGCGCGCGAGGCCTCTTCACGAACGACGTCCTGGGCCTGCTTCTTGGTGCCGACGAAGAGCACGGCGCCACCGCGGGCCGTCACGTCGGAGACGAAGCGGAGCGCCGCGCGGGCGAGGCCGACCGTCTTCTGCAGGTCGATGATGTAGATGCCGTTGCGAGCGCCGAAGATGTACGGCTTCATCTTGGGGTTCCAGCGCTTGGTCTGGTGCCCGAAGTGCACGCCAGCCTCGAGCATCTGGCGCATCGTGATGCCGGTGGCTCCGGGCATGCCCTGCGAGTCGGCGGCGGTCTGCGTGTTCGTCTCTGCGTTCATCGGTTCGTCTCGGCTTTCAGTCGGCGTTGGTGACGCCTGGTTGGGTTGTGTCCTCCACGCCCGGTTCGAAAAGCTCGACGTCCTCTCCGGCCTCCCGGAGCACCCGACGTCGACAGCGGGCGTGTGTGTATTGGGCTTCCGCTCCACGCGTACGGCCGTGAAGCGGGGTCGGCACTAGCACCGCGTTTTCCAGCGGGCAAGAAGCGCTCGACGTGACGTTTCAGCGTTCGAACACGAGCGGCAGGGTCACCCGCGACGCCGCTTTTCGGGGAGCGAACCTGAGACCGCCGACGGTTCGTTTGATCAGGCGGATCAACGACTTCCGGTGGGGCTCTTCGACGCCGATCGTTCGGGTGGTGTCCGACAGCAGCTTCAGGTTCCGCACTGATCCGGCAGGGGTCACCTCGAACCCGAGGCTGAGGAGGCCGGCGATCGCGAGCCCTGCTTCGAGCGTGGGTGCGATGGCGGTGGTGAGGGCTTCGATGCCTTCGGCGAGCTGGGTGGTGGTGAGCGGGCCTTCGACGAACGGGCGCGGCTGCACGAACCAGCCGTGGATCACGAGACGACCCTCGCGCGGGTCCATCGAGCCGTCGACGCGCCGAACGCCGTGGGGGAGCCGGGGATCGAAGACGGTCAGCCGGTTGAACCTGGGCTCGATGGCTTCGACGAGCTCGGGCTCTTCCTGCTCGCGCACCGACTGAAAGCCGCTCCAGAAGTCGAGCACGCCGTCGTCGAGCAGCAGCGTCTGACCGCCGCGGAAGGTGCGCTTCGCCCAGGGCGTGAGCGAGAAGACGAAGGCCCACTGACCGTGCGGCAGGTCGCCGTGCAGCCGTTGCTCGCAGCCGTTGACGTAGCAGCTCATCCACGGAGGGGAGACGTCGTGACAGCCGAGCACGCGGCGGCCCCACCAGACGAGCCGTTGATGAAACGCGTCGTAGAGCTTCTGGGGAAAGTACAGGTACGCGGGCGTGCGCAGCGCCGTGTACTGGTTGGGCACGTGCCACAGATCCCACACGAAACGATCGTCTCGGGTGTCGCGGGGGTTCGCGAAGCGCTCCTCGAAGTGGGCGCGCAGCGCGGGGGCTTCGGGTGCGAAGCGATCGACGATGAGCGAACGCCGCGCGACCATCACGGCACCGAGACGCGCGCCACGGCGCTGGTGATGGCGGTGAGCAGCGACGCCTGGTCGTTCGCGGGGAAGAAGCGCTGCAGACAGCCGGGGTTCGTGGGCGAGCACGCGGTGGCGCCGCCTTCGTCGGCCATCGCGTTCATCACCGAGGTGACCTGCGCGGTCGGCGCGTTGTCGATGACGACGATGGCGGTCTTCACGCCCGCGAGCCGCAGCGCCGCGACCGCCTGCACCGTGCCCGTCTGATCGAGGTAGCCGGCCTGGCAGTAGCTGCCGACGCAGTTCGTGCCGAGGGTGCAGAGGTCGACCGGAGGTGGCGGCTGCGCGGTGCACGAGAGCGGGTTCGCCGGGTTGCAGTTCGGCAGGCCATCGGTGATCAGCACGATGCCGCGCGCGCGGCCCGACGACGCGGTGGCGAGCGCAGGAATCGTCGCAGCGAAACGGAGCGATGGGCCCGTGGGGGTGCCTCCGACGATGGTGGTGACGATGCCCAGACCCGAGGCGACGTTGCGCACCTGCGCCGACTGGGTGGTGAGCGCTGCGGTGGTCGTCGCCGTCGACGGGTCGAGCATGGCCACCGTCTGGGTCGAGGCTGGAGCACACCCGCTCGGCGTGAAGGTGGCGGGCGAAGGGAACGTGGTGATGCCCCACCGTGCGAGCGTCGCGTTCGGCTGCAGGTAGGCGGTGAGGGCGTTTCGCAGAATCACCACGCGCGTCGGGCACGTGGCCGGGCAGCTCGAGCCAGAGCACGTGCCGCAGGTCGGCTCGCTCGGGTTGATGGGGCCGTTCATCGAGCCCGAGATGTCGACGAGGAGCAGGATGTCGGGCGCGTTGGGGGCGGCACCACCGGCGGAAGCCGAGCCACCTGCAGCGGCGGCGCCTCCTGCTGAACCGCCCGCGGCTGAACCACCGGCCCGCGCCGAGCCACCGGCCGCTCCGCCCGCGCTCGCTGCGCCACCCGCCGACCCGACGCCTCCGGCCGTCGCGCCGCCTCCTGTTCCCGAGAATCCGCCTCCCGTTCCTGAGAGGCCACCGCCCTGGCCGAAGCCCCCGACGCACGCGCCGAAGCTGCACGACTGGGTTCCACAGTTCACGCACGCCGCGCCGTTGGAGCCGCATGCTGCCGAGGTGGAGAGCGACTGACAGAGCCCGGTCGAGTCACAACAGCCCGTGCAGGTCGAAGGGCCACATGGCGCCGGAGCGGAGCAGGAGACGGCGAGCAGCACGGCAGCCAGCGCGAGGGTGTTCTTCACGGCGCGCAAGGTACCCTGTGAACGAGGCTTGGCCGACGACGAAACGGCATCAGCTCGCGCCGAACGCGTCGATGCCGGTGATGGCCTTGCCGAGAATCAGCGTGTGCACCTCGTGCGTGCCTTCGTACGTGTACACGCTCTCGAGGTTCAGCATGTGCCGCACCGGCGGGTACTCGTCGGTGACGCCATTGGCGCCATAGATGCTGCGGGCCACGCGGGCGATCTCGAGCGCCACCTTCACGTTGTTGCGCTTGCAGAGCGACACCTGCTCGGGCAGCACCTTCGCGCCCGAGTCGGCCAGCTGCGCGAGGCGAAGCGCCAGCAGCTGCCCCTTCACGATCTCGGACAACATGTCGGCGAGCTTCTCTTGCGTCAGCTGGAACGCCGCGATCGGCTTGCCGAACTGCACGCGAGACAAGGCGTACTCCCGCGCGCCCTCGAAGCACGCCACCGCCGCGCCCATGGCCGCGAAGCCGATGCCTTGCCGCGCCTTGTTCAGACACGAGAGCGGGCCACGCAGGCCCTGCACGCCGGGCAGCATGTTCTTCGCCGGCACCTTCACGTCCTGGAACGAGAGCTCGGCGGTGAACGACGCGCGCAGCGAGAACTTGCCCTCGATCTCCTTCGCCACGAAGCCCGGCATGCCCTTCTCGACCAGGAAGCCACGAATCGACTCGGCGCCGCCGTCGTCGACCTTCGCCCAGACGATCGCCACGTCGGCGATGGTGCCGTTCGTGATCCACATCTTCGAGCCGTTGAGCACGTAGTGATCACCCTGCTTCACCGCGCGCGTGCGCATGCCACCCGGGTCGGAGCCGAAGTCAGGCTCGGTCAGGCCGAAGCAGCCGATGAGCTTTCCCGCGGCCATGCCGGGCAGGAAGCGCTCCTTCTGCTCCTCGTTGCCGAAGCTGTAGATGGGGAACATGCACAGCGACGACTGCACCGACGCGAAGCTGCGCAGGCCCGAGTCACCGCGCTCGAGCTCTTGAAGGATCAACCCGTAGGCCACGTTCGACAGGCCCGCGCAGCCGTAGCCCTTCAGCGTCGCGCCGAAGACACCCAGCTCGGCGAGCTTGGGAATGACCTGCGACGGGAACGTGTGGTTGCGAAAGTGTTTGCCGACGATCGGCAGGTACTCCTGATCGACGAAGCGCGCGACGGTGTCTCGAATGGCCCGGTCTTCGGGCGTGAGGAGATCGTCGATGCGGTAGAGGTCGGTGACGGCGGCGCGGGGCATGCGGCGCGAGTAACAACGTCACGGCGCGCAGGTCAACGCGTCAGACGCCGGCGATGCTGCGAGGAGCCAGAAGTTCAGCGACGCCCGCGCACGACCGCGTAGCCGCCCGCCGAGGCGTTGCCGACGAGGAACACCTCGCGCTCGTTCACCACCGAAGCCCGCGTGACCGTGCTGAGCGCGTTGGGCGGCTGCGTCGAGGCGACCCAGGCCGTTCCGTTCCACTGGAGGAACTTTGGAACCGTGGTGCCGCCGCCGTTCGAGCCTGCGGCCAGGTACTCGTTGGGCGAGAGCCGAACGATGGCGTTGAGTGACGTGCCCATCATCGGAATCGTCATCGCCGTCCACCCGGTGCCAGCCGCGTTGCGGCGCGCGAAGCGGTAGCTGACGACCGAGCCGCTCTGCCCCTGGCCCCCGACCAGGAACGCCTCGGCGGTCGCGCCAAAGGTGAAGGCGAAGTCGTTCCACTCGGCGGGCGACTGGCCCATGAGATCGACGTTCTCCTGGGTGAAGCCGCCCCCCTCGTAACGAATCGAGAACGTCTTCCCGAGCACGTAGATCTCGCCGCTGGGGCCGACGATGCAGCGCTTGGCGCCGTTGAAGCCGAGATCGTTGCTGATCTTCGTCCACCCCGTGCCGTTGAACTCGAAGAGGATCGCCTGGTTGTTGTTGCCGTTTCCAATCGCGTACACGGCCTCGCCCGAGCCACAGAGGCCATCGAAGTAGTCGCTCGAGTCGCCGCTCGACTGCAGCACGAAGTTGGCGCCGACCGAACAGTCAGCGGCGGTGCAGATGTACGAGCTCGGGCTCGCCTGCACGATGAACACCTTGCCCATCGGGGTCACCCACAGGTCCTTCACGGACGAGAGGTTGACGCCCACGACCTGATTGAAGGCGGCGCCCGTCGACCGGTACAGGTTCGGCGAGATCGCGAGCCACGCCTCTTGCGCGCGCGCGGCGACGGCAGCCGAGCCAGACGCCGACGGCGTGGGAACGATGGTCATCACACTCCAGGAGAACGGCCCCAACCCTCCGCCTCCCGAGCCGCCGGCCGTCGTGCCGCCGCCCGACGAACCACCCGCCGACGAACCGCCTGCCGTCGAGCCGCCCGCCGTCGAGCCACCGCCCGCCGCGCCGCCTGCCACGACGAAGCCGCCGCCCGACGACCCGCCGCCGAAGACGAACCCGCCGCCGGTCGAAGCGCTCCCACCGGCCGAGCCTGCGTCGGTTCGAATGGGCATGAGCGGGCCACACGCGACGAGGCCGAAGAGGGCGAGTGCCAGAGCTCTCATGCGAAAAGGCGTAGCACGCGCCCTGCGCCTTCGTCAGCGGCGGCCCCGAATGATGCTGTACGCGCTGCTCCCATCGCCGCCGACGAGGAACACCTCGCGCGCGTCGGTCACGCACGAGTCGCGCACCGTGTTCACGGTGTTCGGCGGCGCTGGCATCGCGGGCGCCCACGCGGTGCCGTTCCACAGCATGAACTTGCTGGCGCCCGAACCCGAGCCCGCGCCGAGGAACTCCGCCGGCCCCAGGGCCATCACCGTGTACATCGCCGAGCCGGCCGTGTTGGGCATGAGCGAGGTCCAGTTCTGGGCGGTGTTGTTGCGGCGGGCGAAGCGATAGCCGCTGCCGCTCCCGACGAGCATCGCCTCGGCGATCGACGTGCCGTTGGGCCACAGGGCAATCCCCATCCACGTCGCGGCGGGCTGGCCCATCATGTCGATGGCCTCGGGAGTCGTCGCGCCGTTCTCGTACCGAATGACGCCGAGCTCACCGACGACGTAGACCTCACCGCCCGGCCCGATGACGCAGCCGCGCGGCGTCGAGATGCCGAGGTTGTTCGACACCTTCGTCCATTGGGCCTGCATGGCGTCGAACTCGAAGAGGGTGCCGATGCCAGCGGTGTCACGAACGCCGAGCGCCATCACCTGCTCGCCGCGACCGCAGAGGGTCTTCAAGTTCTCGGTGCTGCTCGAGGCGATCATCACCGTCGTGAAGTTCGCAGCCATCGAGCAGTCGGCGGCCAGGCAGTGTGCTGCCGAACGGCCCTGCGTGACCGCGAAGACCTTGCCCGACGGTGAGACGTAGACGTCATTGATGCCCGCGAGCGAGAACCCGACGACCTCGTTGAACATGCCGCCCGTCGACCGATAGAGCCTGCCGTTGTCGAGCGCCACCCAGGCCTCGCCGGCACGCGACGACACGGCCACCGCATTGGTGAACGACGACGTCGGGGCGGGCATCACGGCGAGGTTCGACCAACTGAAGTTGCCGAGGCCCGCGTCGACCGGGCCACCAGCGCTACCGCCTGCGGCCGAGCCGCCAGCCGCACCACCCGCAGCCGAGCCGCCTGCCGTCGACCCGCCACCGATGCTGCCTCCGGCTGCGTTGCCCCCGGCCGTGACGAAGCCGCCGCCAGCCACGAAGCCGCCCGCGCTGCCGCCAGCCGCTCCACCTGCGGCGCCCCCATCCATTCGAATGGGCATGAGCGGGCCGCACGCGCCGAGGGCCACCACCGCGAGGAGCAGAACTCTCATGCGGCCGACCTACCACGCCGTGGTAGACGCCAAGCAACCCCTCGCTGGAGCCCCCGCGTGAAAACCGTCGCCCTCACTGGAGCCTCTCGCGGCATCGGGCTGGCCATCGCCGAGCAGTTCCTCGCGGCGGGCTGGCGGGTGTACTGCCTGGTGCGCTCCGAGGCCGCGGTGGCGCCGCTGACGAAGAAAGGTGACGCGCGCTTCGTCGCGTTCGACGCGAGCTCGACCGAGTCGGTAGTGGCCGCTGCGAAGACGGTGCTCGCCGCGGGCGGCTCGCTCGACGCGCTGGTGAACAACGCGGGCATCGCGCTGCCGGCGCCCCTGGCGAAGACGAGCACCGACGACTTCCTGCGCATTCAGGCGGTGAACGTGACCGCGCCGTTCCTGCTGACGAGGGAGCTGCTGCCCGCGCTCGTCGCGGCGAAGGGCCGCGTGGTGAACATCTGCAGCACGGCCGCGAAGAAGGGCTTCAAGTACAGCTCGGCCTACTGCGCCTCGAAGCACGCGTTGCTCGGCCTCACCCGTGCGCTCGCCGTCGAGCTGGCGAGCAAGCAGGTCACCGTGAACGCCGTCTCGCCCGGGTGGACGGACACCGACATGATGGCCGCGAGCATCGAGAACATCGCGACGTCGACGGGGCGCTCGGCGACCGACGCCCGCGCCGCGCTCGAGGCCATGAACCCCATGCGCCGCGCGGTGAAGCCGCAGGAGGTCGCGGGCCTCGTGCACTTCCTCTGCGAGTCGCCCGCCGCGGCAGTCATCACGGGCGCCGACTACACCATCGACGCTGGAGAGACCGTCTGATGCCACACACGTTCATTCAACCCGAGGGCTGGGTGCCGCCGAAGGGCTACGCCAACGGCGTCGTCGCGAGCGGAAAGATGCTCTTCACCGGCGGCATGGTCGGGTGGGACCCGACGAAGGCCATCGCCACCTTCCCCGAAACGTTCGACGCGCAGTTCGCGCAGGCGCTCTCGAACGTGATGGCGGTGGTGAAGGCGGCCGGCGGCAAGGCCGAAGACATCGTACGCATGACCGTCTACGTGACCGACAAGAAGGAGTACCTCGCGAGCCTCAAGGGCATCGGCGCCGCGTGGAAGCAGCACCTCGGCCGCCACTACCCCGCGATGGCGCTGGTGCAGGTCGCCGCGCTGGTGGAAGACGCCGCGAAGGTCGAGATCGAAGCCACCGCGGTGCTGGAGGGCACATGAAGCAGCCGACGTCGTTCCGGTTCGAGGTGAAAGACAGCGTGGGGCTCGTCACCTTCACCCGCCCCGACACGCTCAACTCGCTCACGTTTCAGGTGTACCGCGAGCTGACCGACTTGTTCTTCGAGCTCGAGAAGGAGCCGTCGGTGCGGGCCGTCGTCATCACTGGCGAAGGCCGCGGCTTCTGCTCCGGTGGCGATCAACACGACATCATCAAGCCGCTGTTCGCGCGCGACATGCCGGGGCTCGTCGAGTTCACGCGCATGACCTGCGACCTCATTCGCAACATGCGCGCGCTGCGAAAGCCCATCGTCGCGGCGCTGAACGGGACGGCGGCAGGAGCAGGCGCCGTCATCGCGCTCGCGTCTGATCTGCGCGTGGCGAGCGAGAAGGCGAAGATCGCGTTCCTCTTCGTGAAGGTGGGGCTCGCGGGCGCCGACATGGGGGCCGCGTACCTGCTGCCCCGCGTGGTGGGCCTGTCGCGCGCGACCGAGCTGCTCATGCTCGGAGACACCATCGACGCCCCCACCGCCGAGAAGTACGGCCTGTTCAACCGCGTGGTGCCGCACGAGCAATGCCTGACCGAGGCGATGGCGCTCGCGACGCGGCTGGCGAAGGGCCCGACGTTCGCGCTGGGCATGACGAAAGAACTCCTCAACTCCGAGCTCCACATGGAGCTCTTCGCCGCGCTCGACAACGAGGCGCGCGCGCAAGCCGTGTGCATGCAGACGCAGGATTTCCGCGAGGCCTACGATGCCTTCTCGAACAAGCGCACGCCCACCTTCCAGGGCCGCTGACTCTTCTCTTTCGCTCGTGCTGCTCGAGCGCGCGCTCGAGGCTGGAGCGTTCATGCTGCGGCTCGCCGAGACGCTCACGCCGTACGCGGTGGTGGCGGACTCGCAGGGCACGCCGTCGCTCGTCTCCATCGACGCCCACTCGGCCGACCCCGACGAGCTCGAGATGCAGCTGGTGGGAGCGCTGCAGGCCGACGCGCGTGATGGCGTCATTCGGGGCGCGGCGTGGGCGTACACCATCGACGTGAAGACGCCCGACTACGCGGGCCCGGCGCTGAAGGTGTACGTCGACGTCTCGGGTGAGCAGCCGTTCGTCGCCTACACGCCGTACACGTACTCGGCAGGTGAAGCGGCAGACCTCGGAGACACGCACCGCCTCGACGCCGAAGCGAGCGTGCTGTTCGTGGCGGCCCCGAAGAAGGCCGCGAAGAAATCGGCGAAGAAGCCCGCGAAGGCCCCGAAGAAGCCGGCGAAAAAGAAGCTCCGCCCAAAGGGCAAACGCTGACCCCTTGGTACTTCGCCGAGGTTCCGACGAGAATCTGCCGTTCGTCTGCTCTTCCTGCGCACACCATGATCTCTGCCCTCTTCGTCGCGACCTTGTTGGCTGCAGCTCCGAAGGCTGACTCGAAGCCTGCTTCGCCGCCGCCCTCGGCCGCCGAGACCGCCGAGCTCGCAAAGGCCAAGGAGCTCGCTCAGGCCGCCCAGCGCCTCTACAAGCTGGCGCGCTACGCCGAGGCCATCGCGAAGTTCGAAGAGGCGTACGCGATTCGCCCGCACCCGCAGATCACCTTCAACATCGGCCGCTGCTACGAGCAGCTCGGTGAGATTGCGAAGGCCATGCGCTCGTACCGCGACTACCTGCGGCTGTCTCCGAACGCGGCCGATCGGGAGACGGTCGCCGACGCCATCACCAACCTCGAGCGACGTCTTCGCGAGAAGGGCCTGCAACAGCTGATGGTGTTCTCAGAGCCTTCGAACGCCCGCATCACCGTCGATGGGAAGGACCTGGGCAACTCGCCGGTGTCGGTCGAGCTCATCGCCGGCAATCACACGCTGTCAGTCTCGGCGGAGGGCTACGAAAAAGCCGAGCGCTCGTTCGTGATGCAGCTGGCGCGTGGAACCGAGATGACCATCGCGCTGCGGCCCATCGGCAAGCCGAGCGACGCCCCGGTGGCCGCGAAGACCGAGCCCGCCAAACCCGAGCTCACTCCGACTCCGCCTGCGGTGACGTCACCAGTGGTCGAGAAGAAGTCTGGCCGAGTGTGGACGTGGGTCGCAGGCGGAATCGCAGTCGCCGGAGCGGGCGCTGGTGTCGGGCTGGGTGCCGTCGCGGCCGGCAAGGCCAACGAATACAACACCGTCACGCACACGCCGGCTGACGCAGCACAGCTCCGC
>JAEUJR010000282.1 GCA_016793585.1 Archangium sp. | reverse complement strand
GACCCGGCCAACTTCGCGCCGTTCTACGACGGCACCCGTACGCTCACGTATGGAGACGGCTCGACGGTGAAGACGCGCGCGCTGCTGGTGCCGATGACGGGCGACCCGGGCGTTCCCATCTCGACGGCGAACGCGCTGATGCGGGCCGCCGGCTTCCTCGACGTGCGCAAGGTCGACCCGCGCTACGGCAAGTCGACGCAGCAGGAACTCATCGACGTCGGCTTCGTCGAGGGCGTCGAGCGCACGCGCCGGTACACCGACTCGAAGGGCAACCCCGTGCTGATGGACGCTGACGTGCTGCAGGCGGTTCGTGCAGGCGCCGACGACGGCTTCGGAGCGCCGCGCCTCAACCCGCCCATGCGTCTGTACGGGCCCAGCGAGAAGATCGGCGGCACCGTCGGAGCCATCCTCCCGTACATGGACCCGAAGGGCGCTCACTCGTTCCCGATTCCCGACCCGGGCAAGTCGTTCGACCTGGGCTCGCTGCTGCTGAACATCGCGGGCGGGTACCTGGGCTCGGGTGGAACGCGCGTGGCCGTCGAGCCGTGTGCCGAGCGGTCGAACTGCGACTGGTTCCCTCCGATTCCTCCCTGAGCCTCACGGAGTCGTCGGCACGAGGCCCGGCAGGACCAGCCGCTTCAGCGGAACGTCAGAAGCTGGCGGCTCGAGCGGAGCAGCTGGTTCCTCACGGCGTGGCTCCGGCTCTGGCGACGTGTCGGGCTCCGGCACACGGAGCGGCAGTCGTTTGCGCGCGTCGCTGAGCAGCTCGCGGTTCCACGCGTCGAGCACCTCGAGCTCGACCATGCCGTCGAGCGAGTCGAGCGCCCATGGGCCGCGTTGGGTGACTGCGCCTGCGCCAGCAGCACGACCATGGCCACGCTCAACATGGCGATGAGCGTGCCACGTCATCAGCGCGAAGAAGTGTCAGTTCGCGACGCCCACCGTGTACGCACCCAGCGCGGTCGTCGCCGACGTGATGCGCACGAAGTACGTGCCTGCCGACGGCAGCGCGAAAGCGAACGTGCCCGGGCCAGAACCAGTCGCGATGACCGAACCGCTCCCGTTCTGAATCTGCACCGTCACTCCAATGCCGGTGGTGATGGCCCGCAGCGCGAGCACCGACGTCGCGTCGAAGCTGAAGAAGTCGGCGTCGCCCGAGAACTGCACGTTGCCGCTCACCACGGGTCCATCGACCGTGAGTGACGTCGCTCCGACGCGCGTGTCGGAGTGGTCGTCCGTGCCCAGGTCGGTGACCTTCAGCGTCCACGTCGCCAGGTTGCTGCTCGTGTACGCGCGCGTGCAGAACGTCAGCGTTTCGGTCGTCGACGTTCTGAAGCGCAGCAGCTCGGCGTCGGTCGTCGAGAAGAACGTGCCCGTGGCCGTCAGCACCCAGAGGTACACGTCGGTGCCCGTCGTCTCTTCGAACGTGTAGATGCGGTTCGCCTGCACCGGCACCGCGAGACAGTCGGGGTCGGCCGGGTAGTCGAAGCGGCCACTCACGCTGGCACCCGGAGTCGCTGCCGGCATCAACGTCGCGGCACCCGCTCGGTCATCGGCATGGTCGTCGACACCCTGGTCGATGACGCGCAACGACCACGGCGACAGGTTGCTGCTCGTGTACGCGCGCGTGCAGAAGAAGAGCGTCTCGCTCGTGGTCGCCTCGAAGCGCAGCGACTCGGCGTCGGTCGTCGAGAAGAACGTGCCCGTCGCCGTCAGCACCCAGAGGTACACGTCGGTCGCCGTGGTCTCGTCGAAGCTGTAGATGCGGCCGGCGGTGACGGGCACCGACACGCACTCCGGGTCGCCGGGGTAGTCGAACGTTCCCGACACCGTCGTTCCGGGAGTTGCGGTCGGCGTCAGCAGCACGGCTCCGACGCGGTCATCAGCGTGGTCGTCGACGCCCTGGTCCGTTACGCGCAACGTCCACGTCGCGAGGTTGGTGCTCGTGTACGCGCGAGTGCAGAAGAACAACGTCTCGGCCGCGCTGGTCTCGAAGCGCAGCACCTCGGCGTCGGTCGTCGAGATGTACGTGCCCGTCGACGTCAGCACCCAGAGGTACACGTCGGTCGGGGTCGCCTCTTCGAAGGTGTAGATGCGGTTCGCCTGCACCGGCACCGCGACGCACTCCGCATCGCTCGGGTACTGGAAGCGCCCACTCAGGCTCGCGCCCGGCATCATCGTCGGCGTGAGCGTCGCGGTGTTCACCCGGTCATCGGGCTGGTCGTCGACGCCTTCGTCCGTCACGCGCAGCGTCCACGTCGCGAGGTTGGTGCTCGTGTACGCGCGCGTGCAGAAGGTGAGCGTCTCGGCGGTGCTCGTCTCGAAGCGCAGCGACTCGGCGTCGGTCGTCGAGATGAAGGTGCCCGTCGCGGTCAGCACGTAGAGGTACACGTCGGTGCTGCTCGTCTCTTCGAACGCGTAGATGCGGTTCGCCTGCACGGGCACGGCGAGGCAGTCGATGTCGCTGGCGTAGTCGAAGCGGCCCGAGAGGCTGGCACCGGGCGTCGGCAGCGGAGCGAGCGTCACGGCTCCGACGCGATCGTTCACGTGGTCGTCGACGCCTTCGTCGGTGGCGCGCAGCGCCCACGTCGCGGTCGATGAGGTCACGGCGGCGCGAGCACACAGGTACAGCGTCTCGCTCGTCGTCACGCGGAACCGCACGGCCTCGGCGTCGGTCGACGAGAGGTACGTCGCAGTTCCCGTCAGCACCTGCAGGTACACGTCGGTCACCGTCGTCTCATCGAGCGTGTAGATGTGGCCCGCCTGCACGGGCACCGCGAGGCAGTCCATGTCTCCCGGGAAGTCGAAGCGACCCGTGATGCTGGTGCCTGGAGCGACGACTGGCGTGAGCAGGGCCGCACCGGCTTGTGAGTCGGCGTGGTCGTCCCTTCCGAGCGTCACCTGCACCGACGTCGCGCCCATCACCGAAGCCGTCTGCGCGCGCACCTGGAGAAAGTACGTGCCGTCGTGCGGCAGCTTGCGCAGCAGCAGGTCGGTCTGGTTCGTCGTGAGCGCGGTGGTGCCGTCTGAATCGTAGAGCGACAACGACGACACGAGCGGGCCCGACTCTTCGGCACGCAGCACGGCTCCGGCGTCGGCGGTGAACGACACGAAGTCGACATCACCCGCGGGCGCGAACGTGTGCGACTGCGCGACGCCGGGAACCATGGGCTTCGCGAGGGCAGGGCACTCGTCGGGCTCGTAGCTGTCTCCACTCGTGTGTTGGCCCGCGCACGTCGGAGGCAGCGGCAGCTCGCAGCCGTTCGTTCCCGGTTGGTAGCCCGCCTCACACGAGCAGCTCACGCCCGCATCGGCGCCGGCCGAGCACACCGTCTGGTGCGGCAACGAGCACGGGTTCGGCAGACAGGGGTCGTCGACGACGCAGGTGCCGGCGACGTCGTGGAAGCCGGGCGCGCAGCTGCAGACCGCGGTGCCTCCGACGTCGCTGCACACGCCACGGTTCGGCTGGGTGCACGGGTTCGGGCTGCACGCGTTCATCGGCACGCACTGGCCGAGCGCGTCGAGCCGGAAGCCCACGTCGCAGCCGCACGTGGCGACGCCGCCAACTTCGGAGCACTGCGTTCGGTTCTGCTGCGTGCAGGGGTTCGGGTTGCACGCGTTCATCGGCACGCACTGGCCGAGCCCGTCGAGGCGATAGCCGACGTCGCAGCTGCAGGTCGCCATGCCGCCCACGCTCGAGCACTGCGTTCGGTTCTGCTGCGTGCACGGGTTCGGGCTGCAGAGGTCGCCCGGCACGCACTGGGGCGGCGCGTCGAGCCGGAAGCCGGCGTTGCAGCCTCACGAGCCCAGGCCGCCTGCCTCGGTGCACTGCGTGCGGTTCGGCATGGTGCACGGGTTCGGCGTGCACGACGGCGCGCGCACACACTGACCCGAGCCGTCGTCGAGGAAGCCCGAGTCGCATTGGCAGATGGCCGTCGTGCCCGCCGCGACGCAGACCGAACGATTCGGCTGCATGCACGGGTTCGTCGCGCACGGGTTCGCCGAGACACAGCCTCCGCGGCCGTCGTCACGCAGGCCGGCTTCGCACGAACACGTCACCGCTCCAGAGGCGACGCTGCACACGGTCTTGCCAGGCTGCCGGCATGGGTTCGGGCTGCACGAGGGCGCCGCCACGCACTGGCCCGCACCATCGTCACGAAAGCCCGAGTCGCACTGGCACACCGCAGTTCCATTCGAAGCGACGCAGACGGTGCGGTTCGGCTGGGTGCACGGGTTGTTCGCGCAGGGGCCACGCTGCACGCACTGCCCCGCGACGTCGTCGAAGCCTGCGCGACACGAGCAGACGGCGACGTTGTCGACCACGGTGCAGACCGAGCGGTCACCCACGCAGGGGTTGTTCGCGCACGACGCACGGGCCACGCACTGCCCCGCGACGTCGTCGAACCCGTCACGGCACGAACACACCGCAGCGTCGTTGACGACGGAGCAGACCGAACGATCGCCGCTGCAGGGGTTGGGCGAACACGACGCACTCACGGGAACGACGGGTGGGCAGGCGAACGACGCGAGCGCCACGACGAGACAGAGTGCGAGCTTCACTGGCAGATACCGGGGAAGCCGGGGAACGAGATGGCGCAGTTGCCGCTGAGGCACTCCGACGGAGCAGTGCACGGCGAACCCACGCCCTTCGACGAACACACGCCGAGCACGTCAGTCGCGGTGAACTTGATGCACGCCCAGCTCGACGGGCAGTTCGCGACGGTGCGGCACAGGCCGGTGAGACACACGCGCCCCTTGTTGGGAATGAGGCCGTCGTTGCACACCGCGCCCTGCAGCCCGGTCGGACACGTCTTGTCCGGCGCGCACGCGGGGAACGAGTAGCACTTCGGGTCGGCCACGTTCGTCTCGATGGGGTCGACGCACAACGAGTTCATGTCGCAACCATCCATGCCGGAGGGCACCTGGTCGGGGTCGCACTGGGTCATCGGCGGAGGCGTGCTGCAGAAGCCCGACACGCAGACCTGCGTCGAAGCGCAGCCGCTCTGGTTGGTGCACGTGGGCACGACGCGGTTGTGGCAGAGGCGATCGAACTCGGTGTCGCAGAACTGATCAGCCGCGCAGTTCATGTTCGTCTGGCAGCCGATGGCGCAGAGGCCGTTGAAGCAGAACTGGCCATTGGGGCACATGCGCGAAGGCGAACAGGTGAAGGGCTCGAGGCCCGTGCCGCCGCCCGTCGCCGAACCGCCCGCTGCCGCGCCGCCGGCCGAAGCCGAGCCACCCGCAGCCGCCGAGCCACCACCCGAAGACCCGCCGCCGAACGACGTCGTGCCGCCACCGCCGGGGAAGAGGACGACCCCACCGCCACCTGCGCCCGCGTCACGAAAGTCGACCCGCACGTCGCAGGCCCCGAACGCCACCATCGCCAGAATCACCGTTTGCCGAACCATGTGTGTCTCCTGCCTCGTCTTGGCGACAGCGCGACGCTTTTATGAAGAATTTTCTCAGCGGTGCTCTGGTACGTCGGCCCGTGGCGATGGTCGCTCCTCTTCTTTTCATCGTGCTCACCGCGGCGCCAAGTGCGCGGCTCGAGTACTCGGTGGCGACGGGCCTCGACGGCTGCCCCGACGAGCGCTGGGTGCACGCGTCGGTGGGCGCACGGCTGGGTCGAGACCCGTTCGTCGACGACGCTCCGACGCGCGTGGTGGTGAACATCTCTCGCGGCGCGCCGCCGGCGCTGGTGGCGCTCGTCGAGGTCACCCGGCCCGATGGCCGCGTGGGGAAGCGCACCCTCGAGTCGCCGACGGGTGATTGTCTCGAGCTGGCCTCGGCCGTCGAGCTCGCCGTCTCGCTCGCGTTGGACCCCGCGTCGAAGCGCGCGCCCGTCGTCGAGACACCGGCGCCTCCACCGGTGAAAGAGGTCGTCGTCGTTCAACCGCCGCCTGTCGTCGCGCCGCCTCCTGCGCCGTCGGTCACGCCGTTTGGCCGCGTCGGGGTGCTGATGACCGCGGGCGGCCTTCCAGGTTTCTCGGGCGGAGTTCTCATCGGTGGCGGGGTGTTGTTTCGTCACTTCAGCGTCGCGCTCGAGGGCCGCGCGCACCTGCCGACGCGAGTGCTCACCAGTGACTCGACGACGACGACCTTTCTCGCCCTCGCCAGCCTCGTGCCGTGTCTCGAGCTCGGCCGGTTCTCTGGCTGTCTCGTCGGTTCGGTCGGCCCGTTTCAGTTCGACGACGGCTCGCAGCGGCAGACCTCGGTGATGGGGCAGGGAGGCGCGCGGGTGCAGGTCGGGTTCGAGCCGCTCCAGCAGTTGCGGCTGGTTCCATGGCTCGAGGGCGGCGTCGTCGTCACTCGCACCACGCTGTTGCGCAACGGTGTGCCGCTGTGGGTCACCTGGCCGGTCGCTGTTTCGGGCGGCCTCTTCGTCGAATGGCGCCCGTCTTCATGATTTTCCGCAGCTGCCGCCAATACAGGAGAAATCGATGAGCGGGCTCAAAGGAGCCCTCGATGTCCTCTACCGGGCCGAGGTGGGGGCCATCTATGCGTTCCTCTGGCGGCTGGGAGCGAGAGAAGCGGACATGGAGGACCTCGTTCACGACGTCTTCATTACCGCGGCCCGGCGCTGGGCGTCGTACGACCCGTCACGGCCAGCGCGCCCCTGGTTGTTCGGCATCGCGTTTCGGGTGCACTCCGACGCACGTCGCAAGGAGCGCCCGGCCGGAGAGATGCCCGAGCTCGAAGACTCGGCGCCGGGCCCCGAGGAGACCGTCGCGCAGGTACAGGCCCGCAAGGTGTTGCAGCGCGCGCTGGCGACGTTGCCTGAGGAGCGGCGCACGGCGTTCGTGTTGCACGAGCTCGAAGGGCTGTCGGTGAACGAGGTCTCCGAGGTGATGGAGTGCCCGGCGCCGACGACGTATTCGCGGCTGAAGCTCGCGAGAGAAGAAGTCGAGAAGGCGGTCGAGCGGTTCCGGCGTGAAGAAGCCGAGCGGGGAGGTGGACGATGAACGAGCTGCCTCCGTTGTCGAAAGAGCTCGCGGCGCTGCGTGAGGCCGCGCGTCCGCCGCGTCCGCCTCAGGGATTCGAAGACCGTGTCGCCGCGAAGCTCGCGCAGTCGATGCTGACGATTCCGCAGGCGCCGAGTCCGAGCGGTGCTGCGACGGCGAGCGCGCAGTTGCCGCTCGCGAAGCTGATCAGCGGTGGCGTGCTCGTGTTGCTCACGGGTGTGGGGCTTGGCGTCGCGCTCGACCGCAACGTGCTGCAGCCGCCGCCAGTCGTCGCGCCCCCGCCCGTCGTCGTCACGGCTCCGGTCGCTCCAGCGCCGGCTCCGTCCGTCGTCGTGCCCGAGCCGCCTCTTCCGCCCGTGGAGCCGTCGAAGGTCGTCGCGCCAACGCCGAAGCCAGTGGTGCCCGTCGTCGAGGCGCCACCGAAGCCAGTGGCGCCTGTCGTCGAAGCGCCAGCGAATCCGGTCGGTGGACGTGACGTGTCGCTCTCGGCCGAACGTGCGTTGCTCGAGGTGGCGCGTGCGGCGATGGCGAAGGGGGATCTGCCGGCGACGTTCACTGCGCTCGAGAAACACCAACACGACTTCGCCAACGGTCGCCTCGCCGAGGAACGCGAGGCGTTGTTCATTCAGGCGCTGCACGCGGCTGGTCGTGAAGCTGAAGCCGCGTCACGCATCGAGCGGTTCAACCAGCAGTTCCCCGACAGCCTGCTCGCTCCGTAGTCAGCGTGCGCGGTGGGCCAGCAGCTCACCACCCGGTCCGCGAACTTCGACCGACATCGCCATCTGCCCGAGCGCGTGTGTCGAACACGACAGGCACGGGTCGAAGCAACGAATCGCGGCCTCGACACGATTGAGCATTCCCTCACTCAAGTTGGCGGGGTCGACGAAGCGTTGCGCGGTCTGCTTCACCGCCATCTGCATCGCCGCGTTGTTCTGCTGCGTGGCGATGAGCAGGTTCGCCGACTGCACCCGCCCGTCATCGTCGACCTTGTAGTGGTGCCAGAGAATGCCGCGCGGCGCTTCGCAGCAGCCGACCGCCTCGTGATGGTTGGGCTGCGCGAGGCTGCGCACGCGCTGGTTGAGCAGTTCGGGGTCCTGCAGCAGCTCCTCGATGCGCTCGAGGCAGTGCACCATCTCGATGAGGCGCGCGTAGTGGTAGTGGAACGAGCGCGACACGACGCCGGAGCGGCCGAGCGCGCGGAACGCCTTCAGCTCCTTGTCGGCCCTCGGCGTGCCCGTCGACTTCGCCACGTTCAGGCGCGCGAGCGGCCCCACGCGATACATGCCGCCCGGGTAGCCGAGCGCGCGGAAGAAGGCCGGCTTCACGTAGGTGTACGGCTCTGCGACTTCGCCGAGGTACGTGAGGTAGCGCGAGGGGTCGAGCGCGTCGGCCACCACGTTGCCCTCGCTGTCCACGATGCGCACCTTGCCGTCGTAGAACTCGAGGTCACCGTCGTCGTTCACCAGCCCGAGGAACAGGGACGGAAAGTCTCCGAGGCTGTCGATCTCGGCCTTCAGCGGCTCGAAGAGGCGCTTCAGTCGCTCGAGCGCCAGCCCCATCGACTCGTACGCTTCGGGCAGCCACGGCACGAGCTCGTCGCGCGCCTCGGCGGTGAACGCGTGCGTGACGCCTCCCGGCACCGACCAGCCCGGGTGCACCTTCTTGCCGCCCACCAGCTCGACCGCCCGCTGGCCGAACTTGCGCAGGCGAACGCCGCGCTTCACGAAGTCGGGCTCGTGGTCGAGCATCGCGAAGATGTTTCGCTTCGCCGGCTCGGCGTCGAGGCCCACCAACAGGTCGGGGCTCGACAGGTGAAAGAACGACAGCGCGTGCGACTGGAGGATCTGCGCGTAGCTCGCGAGCCGCCGCTGCTTCACCGCCGCCACGGGCACGTCGACGCCGAGAATGCGGTCGCCGGCCTTCGACGACGCGAGCGCGTGCGAGACGGGGCAGATGCCGCAGACACGCGCCATCAAGCCCGGCATCTCGTCGATGGGCCGGCCCTCGCAGAACTTCTCGAAGCCGCGAAACTCGATGATGTGAAAGTGCGCGTCGGTCACCTTGCCCGCGTCGTCGACGTCGATGGAGATCTTCGCGTGGCCTTCGATGCGGGTGACGGGGTCGATCAGAATTCGTTTGCTCATGGTCTCACCCGAACCTTCGCTCGAGCTGCGGAGCACGGCCGTCGAGCAGCGCGGTCAAGAGCACCCAGATGCGGTCTGCCGACGGCGGGCACCCCTGCAGCCAGTGGTCGACCTTCACGAGCTGGTGCAGCGGCTTCACCTTCGGCACCAGCTTGGGAACGATGTCGTCGCCCAGCGGCATGCCCTTCACGAGCTCGCAGGTCTCTTGGTACGAGCGCAACATCACCTCTTCGACGCTGTACGTGTTTCGCATGGCGGTGACGTTGCCCGACACCGCGCAGTCGCCGAACGCCACCACCAGCTTGCTGCGCGCCCGAATCGTGTGGAGCGCCTCGACGTGCTCGACGTTGGCGACGGCGCCTTCGACCAGCGTCACGTCGACGTGGGGAAAGTCCTTCGCCTTGGTGTCGACGAGCGGAGAGACGCAGAGCTCGACCCGCGCCGCCAGCTCGATGAGCCGCTCGTCGAGATCGAGGAACGACATGTGGCAGCCCGAACAGCCGCCCAGCCAGACGGTGGCCAGCTTCACTTTCGTGCTCATGGCTTTTTCACCCACTGGTGTCTCTCTCGCCCGTAGACGATGTATTTGAGGAAGCTCCGGTCCTTCTTCATCTCGCCGATGCCCACGCCCTTGGTGAAGAGCGCGCCGGTCGGGCAGACCTGCACGCACTTGCCGCAGCTGGTGCAGGTCTTCGAGGCACCCCACGGGTCTCCCAGGTCGGCGACGAGGTGCAGCTTCTCGCCGCGGCCCGCCATGTCCCACACGTGGGCGCCTTCGACGTCGTCGCAGGTGCGAACGCAGCGCGTGCAGGCGATGCAGCGGTTCAGGTCGAGCCCGAACCTTTCGTGCGAGAGGTCGACCGCGCGCTTCGGGTGACGGTACGCGACGCGCACGTGGTCGACGCCGAGCTCGGTCGCCAGGTCCTGCAGCTCGCAGTTGCCGTTCGACACGCAGACCGCGCACACGTGGTTGCCCTCGGCGAAGAGCAGCTCGAGCAACAGCTTGCGGAATTCGCGCAGCTGCTCGGTGTCGGTGCGCACGACCATGCCTTCTTCGATCTCGGTCATGCACGCGGCCGACAGCTTGCTGCGGCCTTCGACTTCCACGAGGCAGAGCCGGCACGCGCCGACGTCGGGCACGCCGCCGAGGTGACAGAGGCGGGGAATCCGAATGTCGTTGTGCCACGCGACGCTGAACACCGACTCGCCAGCCACGCCGGTCAGCATTCGTCCGTCGATGGTGAGGGTCTTGACGCTCACGGCTTCACCTCGGGGCTGGAGGGCTTCATGCGCGCGGCGAACTCGTGCGGGAAGTAGCGCAGCGCCGTCATCACCGGGTTCGGCGCGCTCTGCCCGAGCCCACAGAGGCTGGTCGCGCGCAGCAGCTCGGCCAGCTTCTTGAGCAGCGTGAGGTCTGCTTCGGTGGCCTGCTGGTCGCAGAACTTCTGCAGCAGGTCGTGCATCTGCACGGTGCCGGTGCGGCAGGGCACGCACTTGCCGCACGACTCGTCCATGCAGAACTCCATGAAGTAGCGCGCGACGTCGACCATCGAGGTCGACTCGTCCATCACGATGAGGCCGCCCGAGCCCATCATCGAGCCCACCGAGACGAGCGACTCGTAGTCGACCGGCACGTCGAGCAACGCCTCGGGCACGCAGCCTCCCGAAGGCCCGCCGGTTTGAATCGCCTTCACCTTGCCGCCGCCCGCGATGCCGCCCGCCATCTCTTCGACGATGCGGCGCACCGGCGTGCCCATGGGCACCTCGACGAGGCCGGTGAACTCGGTCTTGCCGGCGACCGCGAACACCTTGGTGCCCTTCGACTTCACCGTGCCGATGCTCGCGAACCAGGCACCGCCGCGCGTGATGATGGGCGCGACGTTGGCGAACGTCTCGACGTTGTTGATGAGCGTGGGCTTGTCCCACAGGCCCTTCTCGGGCGGGTAGGGCGGGCGCGGCCGGGGCTCGCCACGCCGGCCTTCGATGGAGTTGATGAGCGCGGTCTCTTCACCGCACACGAACGCGCCGGCGCCGATGCGAATCTCGGCCTGGAAGCGGAAGTTCGTGTCGAGGCACCGAGCGCCCAGCAGGCCCTCCTTCTCGGCCTGTTTGATGGCCGTCTGCAGCCGCGCGATGGCGAGCGCGTACTCCCCGCGCACGTAGAGGTAGCCGTGGTTCGCGCCGACCGCGTACCCGGCGATGGCCATGCCCTCGAGCACCCGGTGCGGGTCTCCTTCGAGCACGCTGCGGTCCATGAAGGCGCCGGGGTCGCCTTCGTCGGCGTTGCAGACGACGTACTTGGTGTCGTCGACCTGCTTCGAGACGAGCTCCCACTTCACGCCCGTGGGGTAGCCGCCACCGCCACGCCCCCGCAGGCCCGAGCGCGTCACCTCGGCGACGACCTCGGCCGGCTTCATGGTGGTGAGCACCTTCGCCAGCGCCGCGTAGCCTCCGGCCGCGATGTACGAGTCGATGCGCTCGGGGTCGACGCGCCCGGCGTTCTCGAGAACGATCTTGAGCTGGTTGGCGAAGAAGGGGTGCGTCTTCAGGTCGACCGTGCGCTCGGGCAGCGCGTCGCCTGCGACCAGCGCCGGAGCGTCGGCCTCCGTCACGTCGACGAACAACGCCTCGTCACGTTCGCGTTTCACGAGCGGGCCCTTGCTGCACAACCCCAGGCAGCCGGTGCCCACGACCTCGACCTCACGCTCGCGGCCGCGCGCCTTCACTTCTTTCACGAGCGCGGCCTTCACCGCGTCGCCACCGCACGACTGGCAGCTCGCGGCGGTGCAGCAGTGCAGCCGCTCCTTGAAGGTCTGTTGACGCGCGACCTCGGCGTCGACCCGGTCGCCCAGCTCATCGGGTGTCATCGTCATGGTCTTCGTCCTTCGATGAAGAGGTGGAAGCGCTCAGACCCCGAGGTCATCGAGCTCCTTGTCGAGCGCTGCGACGGTGACGCGCGGCATGATGCGGCCGTCGAGCACCACCGCCGGCGCCAGCCCGCACGAGCCGATGCAGCGTGCCTGTTGCACCGTGAGCTTCGGCGTCTCGCCCCGCTCGACCGCGCGTTTGCAGCGGTGCTGCGAGGCGTCCATCAGGGCCTTCGCGCCCGCGACGTAACAGGCGGTGCCCGTGCAGATGAGCGCGGTGTGCTCGGCCTTCGGCTTGAGCGAGAAGAAGTTGTAGAACGTGGCCACGCCGAGCACCCGCGACGGAGGCAGCTTCAGCTTCGAGGCGATCTCCCGCAGCAGCTCGGTGCTCAGGTACCCGAAGAGCTCTTGCGCGGTGTGCAGCACTTCGATCAACGCGTGCGCTGCGTACCCCTGCCTCGACATCGCGCGCTCGAGCAGCCTGGCGCGGTTGTCTTTCACGGCCGGCGCCGTGTTCCCCATGACTTGCTCCAGTTCATGCGATCGGTTTGGTGCGCCCTGGAGCTACACGGCTCGTGCCGACGCGAGTCGGGGAGAACCCCGCTGAACCACTGCCGGCCGCGGCCGCTCTGAACAATTTCCTGACGCAAGATGGAGCAGGTGGCGGCAAGCCTTGCGCCGCCAGACGTTCACTCTGGTGGTGAGTTTCCGGCGGCAGCGTGCACGTTCGGATTGGGCGACAGGGCCGCGGGTTCACGCGTAACCTTGCGGCTCCCGTGACCGTCGAACTGCTCCGCGTCGGCTCCACCATCGGAGACCACCGCATCGTGAAGAAGCTCGGCGAAGGCGCGATGGGCGCCGTCTTCGAGGGCGTGCACGGGCTCATCGGCAAACGCGTCGCCATCAAGGTGCTCAAGAACCACGGCGAAGAGGGCCGCATCGCGGCGAAGCGACTGCTCGAAGAAGCGCGCGCGGTGAACGCCATCGACCACCGCGGCGTCATCGACATCTTCGACGCGGGCCTGCTCGCCGACGGCCGGCCGTACCTGGTGATGGAGCTGCTCGTCGGCCGCTCGCTCCACGAAGAGGTGAAGCGCTCGAAGGGCGGCCTGCCGATGCGCCTGGTGCTGCACGTGCTCAAGGGCATTCTCGAGGGGCTGCAGGCCGCGCACCGAGCCGGGGTGATTCACCGCGACCTGAAGGCGAGCAACGTCTTCCTCGTCGACCAGCCGCAGGGCCTGCCGCTGGTGAAGCTCGTCGACTTCGGCATCGCGCGCAGAGTCGGGCGGTCGGAGGTGCTGACGATGCCGTCGATGACGGTGGGCAGCATGGGCTTCATGGCGCCCGAGCACATCGCCGGCCGGCCCGTCGCCGCGAGCGACCTCTACGCCGTCGGGTGTCTCGCGTGGCTCATGCTCACCGGCCGCCCCGTCTTTCCCTACGGCAACCCGGGCGTGCTCGTTCAGCAGCACCTCGAAGAGAAGCCCCGGCCGGTGGGCACGGTGCGCCGCGAGACGTCGCCCGAGCTCGACGCGTGGGTGGCCTGGCTGCTCGAGAAGCGCGCCGAAGACCGCCCGCACTCGGCCGAGGTCGCGCTGCTGGTGCTGCACGAAGCAGAGCTGGCGGTCGACGGCCTTCGCACCGCGCCGGGTGGGCCGTCGTTCATCGAGATGGCCAAGAGCTACGACGCGCGCGCAAGAGAACACTCGGGCCTGAGGCAACAGGTGACCGACGTGTCGCCCGCCTACAGCCCCGAGCCACCCGTCATCGCAGCGCCCGTCATCGCGCCACCGCGGCCGAGACAGAAGCTCAAGTCGGAGCCGCCGAGCCGTTCGCGGACCCCGCGTGTGCTGACCGCTGGCCGGCGCCGACAGGAGTCTCGCGCCGACGAGACGAGCGACGACGACACGGTGCCGCCCGCACCACGACCGCTCGGCGCCTTCGACTCCGACGCCACGGGCACCGTCATCGAGCCGCCCAGCGGGGTGCGGCGCAAGCGCTGAGGCGCGCTCACTGCACCACGCCGACGAGGTCGGCGCAGCTCGTCGGGTAGAGCACGTGGGTGTACGCGTTCGCCGTTCCCGGAACGATGCCAGCGTCGCGCACGCAGTTCGACGTGCCCACGCACCAGACCGCGGTGGCCGTGTCCCAGACGCCGCTGATGCCGTTGGGGAACGAGACGCGCCCGCCGTCGGCCGCCACGGTTCTCCAGTCACAGGCCGAGGCGCCACCGTCGGGCCCGCGGACGGTGAAGACGTTGCTGACGAGCACGCCCCCGCTCACCTCGAAGCCCGAGTACGTCGAGACGCCCCCGTCGAGGCCGATGCGGACGAATGCCGTCGGAGCCGGGGTGATCAGGCTCAGCGGCTGGCTCAACGCGATGCGCGTCGACGTCCACTCCGGGTTTGGCCGCGCGGCACCGCCCATGGCGTCACCGAAGGGCATCGTGAAGACGGCCGCCGGAGGAAGCGGCACGCCCGCGTCGAGCACCTCGACCACCAGCTCGCCGCCGTCGGTTCTCGCGCTCACCGTGCACGAGTTGGCCAGAACGGAGCGGTAGCCGTAGCGGTCGACGAAGGTGGGCTCGCGCTGCGGGTAGCCGCGAACGTTGATGAAGTCTCCGACGGTCGGCCGCCACGCACGGGGAAGATCGGTGAAGGCCTTCGAGACCCAGAAGCCGCGGCGTGCGCCCGCCTGTTGAACCCAGAATCGACCACGGCCGTCTCCTGCCGAGCCCGTGAAGGAGTCGTCGATGGCAGTGACGATGACCTCACGAAGCTCGAAGGGCGTGCAGAAGGTGGCGCAGCGCGCGCCCTCGATGGTGAAGGCGGGCCCACCATCGGCCTGACACGGTGGGAAGCCGCCGTCACTCGTGGGCGCACCGCCTGCCGTGCTCCCACCTGCCGTCGCGTCACCGCCAGCCGCTGCGTTGCCACCCGCCGATGCGCTGCCGCCCGCCGCTGCGTTGCCACCCGCTGCTGCGTCACCGCCAGCCGATGCGGTGCCACCCGCTATTGCGGTGCCGCCCGCCGCTGCGGTGCCGCCCGCCGCTGCGTTGCCGCCCGCCGCTGCGTTGCCGCCTGCCGCTGTGGTGCCGCCCGCCATTGCGTTGCCGCCGGCCGTCGCGGTTCCTCCCGCGACGCTTCCTCCGTCTGCCGCGACGCACACCCGCTGCACGCAGCGCAGCGAGGCCGGGCAGTTGTCATCACGTTCGCAGGGAAGCGACGTGAAGTCGGGAGTACAACCTGCGAGCGCAGCCACCGCGAGAAGTCGTCGCATCATGGTCGCGCGACTGTACCGACTTGATCCACCTCGCGCGCCGTCTGACGCAGCTCGCCGCCAGACGAGCGACGACGTGTCACTCCTTTCTTGGCAGGCTCGCGCGCGAAAAAGCGCACCCGGGGAGGGCGAATGGACACGGACAAGTTCAAGGCGACGGTGAACGAGAAAGACGTTCGGCAGGGCAACGACGCCACGTCGATTCGCGAAGACTTCATCAAGAAGCTCTTCTTCCAGCTGGCCAAGTTCCCCGGCGTCGCGACCCGCAACGACAACTACCTCGCGCTCTCGTACCTCGTGCGTGACCGCCTGCTGCTGCGGTGGGTGCACTCGGCGCGCACGTTCCTCGAGGCGCAGAGCCGCACCGTCATCTACCTCTCGGCGGAGTACCTGCCGGGCCCGCAGCTCGACCACAACGTGATGAACCTGGGGCTGCATGCGCCGGTGCGGGCCGCGCTGGCGGGCCTGGGCATCGACTACGACGAGCTCGTCGAGCACGAAGAAGAGCCGGGCCTGGGCAACGGCGGCCTCGGTCGCCTCGCCGCCTGCTTCATGGACTCGCTCGCGACCGTCGAGATCCCCGCCATCGGGCACGGCATTCGGTACGAGTTCGGCATCTTCGACCAGCAGATCCGCAACGGGGAGCAGGTCGAGAGCACCGACAAGTGGCTGCGCCTGGGCAACCCGTGGGAGGTGATGCGGCACGACGTCGAGCACCAGGTCGGCTTCGGCGGTCACACCGAGCACGGCGTCGACGAGCTCGGCCGGTACCGTGTGCAGTGGCACCCTGCGCGCGTCGTCACCGGCATTCCCTACGACACCGCGGTCGTCGGCAACGGCACCACCAACACCAACTTCCTGCGGCTGTGGAGCGCGCGCGCCTCGGAGGAGTTCGACCTCAAGGCCTTCAACGAGGGCGAGTACTGGAAGGCCGTCGACGAGAAGGTGCGCAGCGAGAACATCTCGAAGGTGCTCTACCCGGCCGACCACTCGCTCGCGGGCAAGACGCTGCGGCTCGAGCAGCAGTACTTCTTCGTCTCGTGCGCCCTGCAAGACTGCATTCGCCTGCTGCTGCAGAAGACGACCATCGACAAGTTCGCCGACAAGTACGCCATTCAGCTGAACGACACGCACCCCGCGCTCGCGGTGGCCGAGCTGATGCGGCTGTTCGTCGACGTGCACGGCCTGTCGTGGGAGCGCAGCTGGGAGATGACGCGCGCGTGCTGCGGCTACACGAACCACACGCTGCTGCCCGAGGCGCTCGAGACCTGGCCCCTGCCGTTGATGCAGCGCCTGCTGCCTCGCCACGTGGAGATCATCTTCGAGATCAACCGCCGCTTCCTCGACGAGGTGCGCGCGCAGTTCCCCGGTGACGAGGAGCGCGTGCGGCGCATGTCGCTCATCGACGAGAACGGCGAGAAGTCGGTGCGCATGGCGCACCTGGCGACGGTGGGCAGCCACCTCGTCAACGGCGTCGCGGCGCTGCACTCCGAGCTGCTCAAGCAGACGGTGCTGAAGGACTTCGCCGAGTTCGACCCTGCGCGGTTCACCAACGTGACGAACGGGGTGACGCCGCGCCGGTTTCTCCTGCAGGCGAACCCGAGGCTCTCGGCGCTGCTCACCGAGGCGGTGGGGCCGGGCTGGGTGAACGACCTCGGCCGCTTGAAGGGCCTCGAGCCGCTCGCCGAAGAGGCCGAGTTTCGCCGGCAGTGGCGCGAGGTGAAGCAGGCCAACAAGAAGGACTTCGCGCGCTGGGTGAGCCGCACGCACGGCCTCGAGGTCGACCCGCAGTCGCTGTTCGACGTGCAGATCAAACGCATTCACGAATACAAGCGACAGCACCTCGCGGCGCTCTACGCGGTGTGGACGTATCTGCGCCTCAAGAACGGTGACACCAGGGGCCTGGTGCCGCGCACGTTCCTCTTCGCGGGCAAAGCGGCGCCCGGCTACCGCATGGCGAAGCTGATCATTCGCTTCTTGAACGGGCTGTCGTCGACGCTGGCGAGAGACCCGCGCGCGCGCGACTGGCTGCACGTCTCGTTCGTGCCCGACTTCAACGTGAAGAACGCCTCGCACCTGTACCCGGCGGCCGACCTCTCGGAGCAGATCAGCACGGCCGGCAAAGAGGCCTCGGGCACCGGCAACATGAAGATGTCGATGAACGGTGCGCTCACCATCGGCACGCTCGATGGCGCCAACGTCGAGATTCGCGAGAAGGTCGGCGCCGAGAACTTCTTCCTCTTCGGGCTCACGGCCGAGCAGGTCGAGGCGAAGAAGCGCGCAGGCTACTCACCGCAGGCCGAGCTCGCGAAAGACGCCCGCTTCCAAGCGCTGCTCGCCGCGATGGCCGACGACACGTTCTCTCCAGGAGAGCCGGGCCTGTTCATGCCGCTCGTGCGCTCTCTGGCCGATCACGACCCGTTCCTCGTGCTGGCCGATCTCGCCGCGTACATCGACTGCCAGGACCGCGTCGCCGCCCTCTGGCAGAAGCCCGAAGCGTGGACGCGCATGTCGGTGCTCAATACCGCGCGCATGGGCTTCTTCTCGTCGGACCGCTCGATTCGCGAGTACGCGGCGAAGATCTGGAACGTTCGGCCGGTGAAGCTGCCGCAGCTGACCTGAGGTCAGCCGGCGCTCAGGCTGCAGCGCGAATGTGACCGACCGCGCACACGAGCGAGCCGTCGTCAGCGCGCTTCATGCTTCGACCGCACAACCGGCACGAGGGCAGCATCGCCTGCACGGCGGCGCGGTTCGCGGCAGGCACCGGCTTGGCCGGCGTCGTCACGGTCTTCGCGGGAGCAGCCGCCGCCTCGGGCGCCGGCGCGGGTTTGGCCGAAGCCGCCACCGACTTCGCAGGAGCGCTCTCGGTGCCGGGCTTGAGCTTCTCGAACTCCTCGCGCACCTTCGCGAGCAGCTCACCTCGCACGCCTTTGTACTTCGCCTGCATCGCCGCGAGCTGCTCCATCATCTCGTCGAACTGCAGCGCGCGACCTTCGTCGATTGCCGTTTGATTTGCGTTCTTCATGATCACCTCGAAGCCTCGGCTCCGGCGTCGGCGGAGTCGGGTCGACACCAGCGTGATCACCCGCAACGCCGTGCGCAAGGGCGTCTCGAAGGGCAGATCCACCCCGGCGCGGAAGGCGCGTCGTCTTGCGGAGTTCGGTGCTTCTTTCTGATCGACTATTTTTCGTCACGCTCGCGGCAGAGGCCGATTTGCCGCCTCGCGCGCGGTTCGGGCGTCACTGGCAGGTGCCGTCGGGCACCATCGACCCGGGCGTGCACAACCCGATTCCGGGTCGGCCCTGACAGCAACCGCTGCAGCAATCGGCGCCAGTGGCGCAGGCCTGCCCCGCGGGTTGCAGACACTGCAGCGCGGGCACGAGCGGCGGCATGCAGCAACGGCGTGACGGCGCCTCTGGGTTGCAGAAGCTGCCGGCGTTCTGGCACTGGTACGGCGCCGAGGCGACGCACGCTCCGCCGATGGTGGAGCAGATGCCGGCGCTGTTGCAGCAGCCGTTGCAGCACGCCGAGCTGGTGGTGCACGAGCTGCCATCGGCGAGGCACACCGAGCCGCCGTCACGCGCCGTCGGCTGACAGGTCGCGGTGCTGTTGCAGGCGAGCCCGTCGCAACAGGGAATGGCGGTGATGCACGACGCGCCCTGACCGGCACAGAGCCCGGCGTCGAGGGCCGTCGAGCGGCAGAAGCTGCCGTTCGCAGAGGGAAGACAGCGCAGCCCAGTGCAGCAGGTGCGCAGGTCGCACGGCTCGGTGTCCATCGCGCACGCGGCTGAACCTCCGCCCGTCGCTGAGCCGCCGGCGATGGGTGAACCACCACCGATGGGGAAACCCCCGCCGACGACGAAGCCACCACCGACGGGAATTCCGCCGCCGATGACGAAGCCACCACCGACGGGAATTCCGCCGCCGATGACGAAGCCGCCAGCGGTGTTGCCACCGTCGCTCGCCGAGCCGCCCGCCGTGACGAAGCCGCCTGCCGTGACGAAGCCGCCTGCCGTGACGAAGCCGCCTGCCGTGACGAAGCCGCCTGCCGTGACGAAGCCGCCTGCGCTGGCGCCCCCACCACCGTCGCCGCCAGCCGCCGAGCCGCCTGCGACGGAGCCGCCCGCGACCGAGCCGCCCGCGACCGAGCCGCCCGCGACCGAGCCGCCCGCGACCGAGCCGCCCGCGACGGAGCCGCCAGCGACCGAGCCGCCCGCGACCGAGCCGCCCGCGACGGAGCCGCCCGCGACGGAGCCGCCCGCGACCGAGCCGCCCGCGACTGAGCCGCCCGCAGCTCCGCCGCCTCGCCTGCCCGCGTCGACGTCACACAGCGCATCGCAGACGCGATTGAACTCGTCGTCGTAGCGCCCGCAGTTGCAGCCGGTGGTGGTCACGACCTGCAGCGCAGCGAGCGCGAAGAGCAGATGAAGAACTCGTTTCATGGGTCAGCTTCCTTCGCTTCAGAACCGGCCAGAGACGACGGCAGCACCGCCACCCGGCACGGGGGCGAACAGCACCAGCGGGTCCTTCTCGATGCCTTCGACGAAGAGCCAGCCGAGCGACGCGCCGACGCAGGCGACGCCCAGGCCCACCAGGGTCCACCCGAGGCCGGTGTTCAACTTGCCCGACTGCACCAGCGTGCGCGCCTGCGTGAGCGCCTGCTCGTTCGTCTGACCGGCGGCCGGTGTCGTGGGGAACGCGCGCAGCGCCTGGTAATCGGCTTCAGCCGCGACGAGCCGCCACACGCCGATGCCGAGCATGATGGTGCCCGCGCCGGTGAGGATGAAGGGCTCCCAGTTGATGGGCCGCTTCACGGGTGGCGGCAACACGACCATCGGCTTGGGCCCCACCACGATGGGCTCGAGCCCCGGCGGCAGGTCTTCCGCTGCGAGCACGGTGCGGCTGATCAACAACGACACCATCACCCACGACCATCGGCGCATAGACGCGCGAGCGTAGCCCACCTGCGCGTCAGGCCGACTTTCGCCACCCCTGTCGTCCGTCAGCCTCTGGGTGTGTCTCTGGTGGCTGCACCGAGACGTACACCCTGACGGGCACGTTCACCTCGGCCAACCGCTTCGTACACCGCCAGCTTCACTGGTGGGCAGTGCAAGAACGACCCGCAGTGCGGGGGCGAAGACTGCGCTGATCAGCGCTTCACGAAGTCGACGTACACCATCGTCTGGTTGAGCAGCATGTAGGCGATCTCCCCGAAGGTGACCGGCCCGACCATGCTGCCCGTCGTGCGACCCTCGAGCGCTCCGTAGAGGAAGTTCAAGATGCAGTTGCACGCGAACACGGGTTTCACGTTCCTCGCGGCGAGCTGCTTCTGAAACTCGGCGGCGTAGTCACCTGCGAGCGGAGCCGCGACGCGATAGCTCACGCCCTCGAACACGGGCGCATAGAGCGACACCTTGCGCGTCTTCGCGTCGACGTTCTGGAAGCTGATGTTCACCATGGCGCCGTGGTAGTCGGCGACGAGCGGCAGCTTCGTGTCGATCTGCTTCTCGATCAGGTACTCGGCGAAGTTGCGCCGCGCGCCGTTGACGAGGCACTCGTCGACCTGGAACCCGCTCTCGAAGAAGGTCAGCTCGTCGCCCCGGCCCTGCTCGAAGAGGTTGATGATGTCGATGTTCGCGTGGTGGCTCGACGGCAGCTTCACGTGCAGCACCGCGGCAGCGTTGTCGGACTCGGCGCCGGTCGAGCCGTCGAACACCTTCGGTGACACCTTGCCCAGGTCGGCGAGGTCGACGCCGGCGATCCACCCCACGAGGGGGCGATCGAACACGCCGGGCCACGAGGTGCCGTGCTCGGCGAACTCGACGTGCGCCTTCGACGACGCCGGCAGAATGACGAACGAGACGCCGTTGTCGGGGTAGTGCTCGGGAAGGCGCGGCAGCGTCGCGACGTCGTAGAGGCGCGCTTCGGCCTCCTTCGCGAACTCGGGCAGCTGGGTGACGAACAGGCGGTCGGCGGTCTTCGTGCCGCCCGCGTCGGCCATGAAGTACGGAATCGATCCACCGATCCACCGGCCACGGGGCAGCGCGCGGAGCAGCTTCTCGTCTCCGGCGATGAGCACCGGCCTGCCACTGCTGATGAGGGCGCTGGCCTGAGCGACGGTCATGAGTGCGTTCATGGTCGTGTCCTCTCGTTCAACCAAAGATGGCGTGCACGTCGTCGCGCACGGTGTCGGCGTTCTTCGTGAAGAAGGTGAAGGCGACCTCGATGGCGGCGTTGACGCTCTCTTCGTCTTTCTTCGAGCCCATGAGCCGCGCGCGCGTCAGCATCATGCGCGTCGCCAGCCCCTTCAGCCGGTACTCGGTCTGCGTCTGCACCAGGGTTCGCCAACGAGGGTCGGTCTTCGGTGGGAGCATGGGGTGGGGCGCCTCCTCGTCGCGCTGCGATTCACGTCTCGTGCCGTGTGCCGCCGGGGACAGAGCTGAGTGATTCTCACGACCAGAAGCGGGTCATTCATCTGTCAGGCGCTACGATGACCCGCCTGTGCCATGCCCATGACGTCTCTGCTGCTCAGCTGCTTGATCGCTGCCAACCCCGAGCCCGTCTTCCGCGATCACGACCGCGTCGTCTTCCTCGGCGACAGCATCACCGTGCTGCACACGTGGACACGGCTCGTCGAGCTCTCGGTGCGGCTGCGGCACCCCGAGTGGAGCCTCACCTTCGTCAACGCGGGCGTCGGCGGCAACACGGTCGAAGACGCGCTCGAGCGCCTCGACGTCGACGTGCTCGTGCACCAGCCGTCGGTGGTGTTCGTGAACTTCGGCATGAACGACGCGTCGTTTCCCGACGGCAGCAGCGGAGCGGCGTTCGAGAAGAACATGACGACGCTGCTCGACCGACTCGCGAAGGCGAAGGTGCGGCGCGTGGTGTGGCTCGACACGACGCCGTACGACACCTCGGTCGGCGCGGGGAACGCGTTCAACCGCCGCCGCGTCGCGCGCATCACCGAGCTGGTGGAGTTCGCGAAGAAGCTGGGCGCCGAGCGGGAGCTGCCCGTGGTGCCGGTGAACGACGCCGTCACCCGCGCCATCGCCGCGTGGAGGGCAGGCAAACGCAGCGAGAACCTCATCCCCGACCGCATTCACCCGGGGCCCACGCTGCACGGCGTGATGGCGGCCGAGGTGCTCGCGACGGTGGGCTTCGACGTCACGCCCGCGCGCGTGAAGGTCTCGGTGCGTGATGGGGCTGCGTTCGTCGAAGGCGCCGATGGCGGGGTGCCCCTGGCAGACGGCAGGCTCGAGCTCGACCTCTCGAGCGTGAAGGCGCCGCTGCCCTTCGTGGCGAACGCCGACGCGAAGCTGCTCGACTCGAAGGCGCTGCTCTCACTCGCGCCGTTGACCGTCTCCATCTCGGGGCTCGCACCGAAGCAGCGCTTTCTCGTGCGCGCCGGAACGCTCGAGGTGGGCCGCTTCACGGGCGCTCAGCTGGCTGCGGGAGTCGACGTCATGCAGAACGCTCCGCCGCGAGTGGCGCCCGGGCCCGAGCGCGCCGACCTGGCCATCTGCGAGGCCACCATCGGCAACCCATGGGCGAACGACGTGTCGTGTCTGTTCAACCTGCTCTTCGGGAAAGACCAGCTGCGCATCGCCATGCGGCACGAGAAGACGCGCGGGCTGCCTGACTCCGTGCCGGGCTACCTCGAGAAGCTGTCGGCGCTGCAGCAGGCGTGGCTCGAAGACGTCGAGAAGGACCTCGCTGCCCGGGTGCTGGCGCTGCGTGCACGGCCGCACGTCGTGACCATCGAGCCCGAGCCTGCGCGTGACGGGGGGCCGCCTTGAGGGTCGTCGACGAGAACGCGCCGAACCCGATGGCAGCTCCACCTCCGGGCGGCGGGGGCGGAGGGAAGGCCGCTGCGGCAGTCGTCATCGTGGTGCTCGTGCTTGGGCTGTGCTGCGTGGCCGTCGTGCTCTTCGGGGTCAGCTTCGCGCCGATGCATCGACGGCCGAAGGCCTCCGAGGCGAAAGCGAACCTCAAGACAGCGTTCACGGCCGAGAAGGTCTTCTTCGCCGAGCACGGCCGCTACTCGCCGTACATCGAAGAGGTTGGCTTTCTGCCCGAAGCGAACAACCGCTTCCTCTACGCGCTGGCGGCCGACGGTGACCTCGCGTCACCACCTCCGCGCGCTTCGGCGGAGCGACACACCGGCGTTCACTCCGACCCGCGCCATCGCCTCTCTGACGCCGCGCTCGAAGCGAAGGTGCCCGACGCGCTCTGGGACGAGGTGGGCCTCTCTGGCAAGTGCCCGAGCTGCGACATCACCATCATCGCCGTCAGCAACCTCGACAGCGACGACGACGTCGACGTCTGGAGCATCTCGACCCGCGACCGCACCATCGAAGGCGTCAGAGTCACCGCGGGAACGCCGCACCAGCACCTCGACGACTCGAAGTGAAAGGCTGCTCAGGTCGCGAGCTCGATGCCCTCGTACAGCTCGTCGACAGTGAACCGACGGACTCGAGCTTGATCTGGCTCGCTTCGAGCGCTCGGAGGTACTCGTCGTCGGTGGCGCGCTGAGCTCTCGTCACAGCTGAAGCATACCTCCAGACGACCAGTTCGGAGGTGGGCAAGGGGTTCACGGCGGTGCGCCGGCGTAGCCGCTGTCGATGACGAGCTGCTTCAGGTCTTTCACACGCAGCATCTGCTGCACGGCCTTCGCGTCGTCGCCAACCTTCTTCGCGTACGCCTCGGCGATGCGCGAGCCGATGAAGTAGCCGAGGTCGCCCGGACGGTTCGGGTCTTTCCCCTGGTTGTAGAGCCAGCGGGAGACGTCGGTGCCGTCCTGCTCGGCCTGGAACTCGGCCCACAGCTGCGCCTCATGCGCCTTCGCCCACGTGTACAGCTCGGTGCCGACGACACCGCCGCTCACCTTCTCGCCGATGAAGTCGGCCATGCCCTCGAGTACGCACTGCTCCAGCAACGTCGTCGCGGTCGGGAACCCGGTGAGCTGCTGCAGCACGTGCGCGTGTTCATGCGCGATGAGCGGCACCAGCAGCGGCGTCGCTGATTTCGTGGCGGCCTTCTCGAAGTCGTCGAAGGTGTCGCGCGGTGAGTCAGGCGCGGCTGTGAACAACTCGGTACCGACGAGAATCGCATCTGACGAGGTGGTGCCTCCCGAGCTCATGCGGCCGATGAGGAGCGCGGTCGGAGGAAACGCCGCCTTCGGCTCGAGCGCTCTGGCCTTCGTGAACGCCGCGCGCACCGAGGCCACGAACTCGGGCGTCGCGACGCCGAGCACGTTGGCGCGAATCGACGCGTAGTAGGCGCGGTTGCGGGTGACGGTCTGGCTCAGCTTCTCGGCGCTGCCGATGCGCCGCTGCACGAAGGCCTTCAGCTGCGGAGTGCCGGGGTCGAGGTACAGCCGCTGGAGCGTCGCCGCGTCGGTGCCCTCGTCGAGCGCAGCGAAGAAGCGCGGCAGGTCTTCGGTGATGACGACCGCTTTCTCGGGGTCGGTCTCGAGCGGCGGCTGACACGCTGCGAGCAGAATCGAGAGCCAGGCGAACCGCATGACGTCACCACCCATCGACCAGCGCGCGTGACAACAGCCCCACGAGGTCTTCACGGTACTCCTCGTCCTTCTCGCTGAGCTCGGCGACGCCCGCTTCGAGGTCGACGTTGAAGAACACCTCGGCGTAGCGCTCGTCCTTCTCGAAGAAGAGCTTCGTCGTCAGCCAGGTGCCTGGCGCTTCACCGTCTTCGGGCGTGCTGAAGCCGTCGTCGGCGCGCACCAGGCCCGTTCCCAGCACGGCCGTCGCCAGCTTCACCGGCGCGAGCTTGCGCGGCTTTGGCGCTGGCGCCGGAGGCTCGCTGTGGAACCCTTTCGCCACGGCGGCGACGAACCGCCGGCTCGCTTCACGGTCGACGTTCACCAGGCGCACTTCGGAGAACGAGAACGGCTCGGCGCTCTTCTTCGGCGTCTCGAGGCCAAGGCGCACCGTCGCCGTCGGGTCGCTCTCTGGCGCGAGGTCGAAGAAAGTGAAGGTGCCTCCGGCTTTGTGGAACGGCGCGGTCTCGGTGGGCAGCTGCTTCGTCGTCACGTTGCTGAGCACCAGCTTCACGCGGCCCCACTCGGCGGGCGGGTCTCCCAGCGTCGGCTGCACGAGCGGCTGCAGCCGTTTGGCCGGCGCGGTCTTCGCGTCTCGCTGCGCGTCCTTCTCGGCGCTCGTGAGCGCCGACTCGCTCGCGCTGGTCGAGAGCTCGAGCTTCGGCGCCGCAGGGCAGCCAGGCTCGTCACGAATGGTCAGCACGTACCAGCGGCGGTTCGAGCGCGCGAAGCAGGCCGTGTAGCGCTCGTTCTTCTTGTTGCGCACGGCGGTGACGTCGAGCGACGGCGTCGTCGCGTCGTCGGAGAGCGCGGGGTCGCAGCGAACGTCGTCCCACGAGGTGTGGAAGTCGACGAGCCCGTCACGCAGCGAGGCCTCGGCCAGCGCGCACGCCGTCTTCGGGTCGAGCTGCGGCAGCACCCGGCCGGGCGCGGCGCGTTTGAGGGCCGCCGTCTCGAGCCGCTTCGCCTGGTACGACTCGACGCCGAACATCACCAGCGCCACGGCCAGCAGCGCCGTCGACAGGCCACTCAACACCAGCGCGATGATGGAGATGACGGGCGTGGTGCGGCCCGCCGCCTTCGCCTCACGAATCGACAGCACCGCGAGCACGGCCCCAACCCACCCGAGGGGCGCGCAGCAGGCGAGCGAGAGGGCGCTCAAGACGACCGAGATCACGTCGCGGCCCGAGGCTCCAGACGCGGGCGTCACGTTCGTCGGCGCGACCGGCGGCAGCTGCACCATCGGCGTTGGCGAGGCCGGCGACATCGTCACGTGCGGCGTGAGCGGCGACGCCGCGAGGTCGACCTCGAGCTCTGACATCACGCGCGCGGTGACGTCGGTGCCGCCGCCCAGGTTCTGAATCAACACCATCGGCGTGTAGATGAAGCCCCAGGGAAACCCCCACCACCCGAGGAAGAAGGACAAGAACGTCCACCCCAGGCCGGCGACGACGGGGCTCTGGCCGGCGCGCACGAAGGTGACGTCGCTCGAGCGCTTGAACGTCAGAATCAGCAGCGAGACGCAGTAGCCGTACACGACGAAGCGGCCGCCGCGGCTCACCTCGTCTCGCAGCTGGTGAACCGACAGCCCCTCGATTCCGACGATCTTCACCGAGCGCCTCTTTCAGGGTTCTTCGGGACAGCCCTTCGCGCTCGAGACGCCCGCTACCTTCGGGCACGCGTCGACGAGGTCCATCACGCCGTCACCATCGGAGTCGGTGTCGGGGCAGCCCTGCTTCTCGTTCACGCCACGCGTCTCGGGGCAGCGGTCTCGCGCGTCGTCGACGCCGTCTCCATCACCGTCGGCACCAGCCGAGGCGGGAGCGGCCCCACCGAACTTCGGCGTCCAGGCGATGCCCACCATCGCGCGAAAGGCCGGCGTGCCCGGCGTGCTGCCGAGGCCCGGGCCACCGAGCAGAAAGACCTCGAGCTGTTCGTGCTCGAGGAACGCGGCGCGCGCTCCTGCCAGCACCTCGAGGCTCGCGCCCGACTTCGTGAACGGCACCAGGCCGCGCAGCCCCAGCTCGCCGCGAATGAGGTTGAGCGAGCGCGTCGTCGACACCGCCAGGCCGAAGGCGAACTGGCTGCCCACCTCGTCGATGATGACGGTGCTCGTCGGGCTCAACGCTTCGCTGCCACGCACCGTCACGCCGACGTCGGCGCCGAGCCTGACGGGCCCGAAGGAGTAGCCCGCCTGCACGCGCGGCATGAACGCCAGCCCCAGGCCCGGGTCCTTCGTGAGCGCGGCCGCGGTGCCGAGGGGCAGGGTGAGGCCCAGCATCAACCCGAGGTCGAGCGGCTTGCCCCGGTCTTGCCGCAGGAAGGCGACGCGGCCCTGCAGGAGCGGCGCTCCGAGCGCAGTGGCGGCGACCGGCAGCAGCCCGTACGACGCGAGGTCATCACCCCGCTGAAACGCGACGAGCGGCACCTGCAGCCCCACCTCGAGCCAGTCGAAGATGCCGAAGCCCGCCACGAGGTGCGCGGTGACGCGGCTGCTGACGAGCGCTCCGACACGAACGCCGTCGACGGTGAAGACGAGCGGGTCGTGCGCGTAGTGCCCGACGAGCCCGACCGACAGCTGCCGTGCGTCGAGCAGGTCGGCCGAGCCGAGCGTCATCGTCTGGCGCGCGCCGGGGTTGAAGGTGAAGCGCTCGAGCTCGAAGCCGGGAACCGGCTGCGGTTGCGCCAGCGCGCTCGTCGCCACCATCGCCAGCAGACACGTCAATCGTCGGGCCACGGCGCACTTCTACGTCGCACCGGCGCGGCGACCTAACGCGTAGTGTGCGCGCCGAATGAGCCACCTTCGCGACCTCGAAGCCGCCGCCGCGCTGTGGACGCGTGGCGAGCGACGAGAAGCCCTCACCACGCTGCTGACGCTGTGGCAGCGGTGGAAGGTGGCCCGCCTCGGCGACCTCATCGTGCGGCTCACCGTCGAGGCCTCGAAGGGCCGCGCACCCATTCGCCCGTCGGGGGCGCGTTCGTCGGTCGAGGTCTGGAGAGAGGTCGAGGCCGCGCGTGACCCGCTCGACCTGCCCCGCCTGCTCGAGCCAATTCCAAAGGCCACCACCGGGGTTCAGCGGGGCCGCGTCGAGGCGCTCGTCGCGTGGCCCGCGCATCCGCTCCTCGTTCGCACCGCGCTCGAGTGGCTCTCGGGCCACAAGGTGACGGTCTTCACGGCCGAGCTCGCGGCGATGATCGAACGGGTGGAGGACCCATCGCTCACGGCCCGGCTCGCCGAGCTGGGCCCGAACCTGATGACAGCGACGCGGTTCGTCGGGCGGCGGCAGGCGAAGGTCATCGTCGCGCTCGCAGAGGCCGCTGCGGCGTGGCGCGAGCCGGGCGTGTCGTCGGCCGAAGCCGCTGCGCTCGATGGGTTCGAGGGCTCCGCGAAGCCGGCGGCTGCAGAAGACACCGCTTCGCTCTTCGCGAAGGTCTACGCGGCGCCTGGCGACGACGCGCTGCGGGCGCTGCTCGCCGATGCCCTCGTCGCTGCTGGCGACCCGCGCGGCGAGTTCATGTCGATGCAGCTGCTGCGGGGTGACGCGGCGCCCTCGAAGGCCGAGAAGAAGCTCGAGGCCGAGTGGCGCGACGCCTGGCTCGGCCGCCTCGCCCCGTGCTTCCGCAAGGGCGTCGTGTTTCGCCGCGGCTTCCCCGCCGAGGGTGCGTACGAGAAGAGCGGTGACCCGTCGTGGCCCGAGTGGGCGACCTTCGAGGCCCTCGACCTCATGCCGGCGAGCGGCTTCATGACTGGCGGCGTGGGAATTCTGGTGAAGGCTCCGCTGAAGTCGCTGCGCAAGGTGACGCGCATCGGCCGGCCAGTGCTCGACGAGGTGCCCGGTGAGCCCACCATCTTCGAGCTCGATGACGTGCCCTGGCACACCGTCGGCTTCCAGTGCGTGGAGGCCTTCGGCGAGGCGCTGCCGAAGCTGCTCACGGCGCGCCGCTTCCCGAAGGTGCACACCTTTCACCTCGACACCCCGCCGGGCTGGCACCCGCCGAGTGACGCGCTGCTTGGGCCGCTGCTGAAGCTGCCGTGGTTCTCGCAGGTGACGCACCTCGAGGTGGCGGTCGGCCCTGGCGCGCTGGCGACGGCGTTGACGGCGAAGGTGCAGTCGCTGGTGCTCAAAGACCACGCTGGCCTCTCGCGCGCCGAGTACCGCGCGTCGGAAGGGCGCCTCGCGCTCGTCATCGAGGCCATCGCCCCGCGCTCGCTCGACCTGCTCGTCGCCCTGGTGCAGGTGCTGCGCGACACGAGGCTCGCCCACGTCTCGCTCGAGCTGCCGCGGTGCAAGCGTCAGGGCTCGGTGGTGATCGGTAGCGCGTACAAGAAGGTCGACCTCGCGCCGCTGCTCACGCTGCTCGCGCGCCTCGCTCCCGCTCGCCTCGACCTGCCCGAGCAGTGACGCGCGTCACGGTTTCCCTCGCTCCGGGCGCCGCAGTGGCTCCCATCACCCCTCTCGTGGGATACGTGCGGCCTCTCAAGGAGTCGGTGCATGCGTTCTCTGCTCTTCGTCGTGTCCTTCGCGGTCGTCAGCGCTGCGGCCTGCCAGTGCGGAGGCTCGGGCAACCTCTGCGAGGCCACCAGCTGCGGCCCCGGCCTCAGGTGCGACCCGAAGACGGGCGGCTGCGTGCTCGACTCCTCGGGCACGGGCGGCGGGCTGACTGGGACGGGCGGCGGCTCGGCGACGACGATGGGTGGTGGTGACGCGGGCCAGGCCGTCGACGCCGGCAGCCTCGATTGCCCCGCGACGTGCGCCGGCAACGCGCCCATCTGTGACCGCACGCTGGGCCGCTGCGTGGCCTGCACCGCGACGCAGGGCTGCTCGGGCGCGACGCCCGTCTGCAACCGCCTCTGGCAGGGGGGCCTCGGCCGCTGCCAGGTCTGCACCGACGACAACCAGGGCTGCGCGGCGCCGACGCCCTGGTGTGACGTCACCATCAACCCCGCCGCGGGCTGCATCGGCTGCCGCTCCACCGACGACTGCCCCGTGCCCGGCACCGTCTGCGACACCTTCGGCTCGCGCAGCTGCGTGGCGAACGACGGCGGCTTCGGCGGCGGTGGTGGCGGCGGCAACGGCGTCATCTGGGGTGACGGTGGCGTGACGAACCGCTGCCTGCCTGGCGCGACGCCCAACCCGACGATGTGCACCTCGGAGTGCCCCAAGGGCTACGTCTGCCAGGGCGGCCGCTGCGTGCTGCGCGGCTCGAGCGGCCCGGTGCAGGTGACGCTGCGGTTCCCCGTCGCCGAAGACCTCGACCTCTACGTGGTGGAGCCGCTGCCCGACGCCGGCACCTGCGAAATCTACTACCAGCAGCCCGGCATCAACCCGACGCCGCCGCCCATTCCGATTCCCTTCCCGATTCCGATGCCGAAC
>JAEUJR010000275.1 GCA_016793585.1 Archangium sp. | reverse complement strand
GCCCGAGGTCGTCTACTGCGTCATGGAGTTCCTGCAGGGGCGCACGCTGGGCGACGAGCTCGACGCGGGGCCCATGCGGCTCGAGCGGGGCGTGCGCATCGTGGAGCAGCTGGCCGACGCGCTCGCGGCGGCCCATCGCGTGGGCGTCGTGCACCGTGACGTGAAGCCCGACAACATCATGCTCATCGAGCGTGGTGGCTCGAAAGACTACGTGAAGGTGCTCGACTTCGGCGTGGCGAAGCTGACGCACACCGACGGCAAGGCGATGGTGTCGACGACCGAGGGCGCCATCATCGGCACGCCCATCTGCATGTCGCCCGAGCAGGCCCAGGGTGACGACATCGACGCGCGCAGCGACGTCTGGGCGGTCGGCGTCATTCTCTACCGCATGCTCACCGGCGCGTTTCCGTTCGACGCCGCCACCTTCGTGAGCATCGCGGTGCAGATCATCACGAAGCCCTACGCACCGCTGCCTTCGAAGACGGTGGCAGGCGAGGTGGTGCCGCAGCGGCTTGCCCGGCTCGTCGAGAAGTGCCTGCAGAAGCGCCGCGACCTGCGACCCTCATCGATGGCCGAGGTGCGTGACGAGCTTCGCGCCATTCTGCGCAACGACGACGTCGAGAAGCCGAGGCGCAGCCCGCTGCCGATGCTGGTGGCTGCGCTCGCCGTGCTCGGCGTAGCGGGCGGCGGCGCGTTCTGGAAGCTGTCGGCGCACGACCCGAAGCCGCCTCCGCCCCTCGTGGTGCCTCCGCCGGTGCTGCCAACCGTCGAAGACGCCGCGGTCGTGGTGGTCGATGCGGGTGAGCCGGCCGATGCCGGCGAGGTGGTGGTCGACGCCGGAGTCGCCGAGGTCGAGGCCGTCGACGCGGGAGCCGCCGTGAAGCCGAAGCCCGCTGCGCGCAAGCCCGTGCCGTTGTCGGTCGACCTGCTGCTCTCGCAGCTCAAGGACCTGCGCCCGAAGATCAACGGCTGCGGCGCGCGCTACGCCTCCGAACGTGCGCTCGTCGTCGGCACCGAGGTGAAGCTGCGCTTCGAGATTCAGAAGAGCGGCAAGTTGACCAACGTGACGCTCGCGCCCCCCGTGCAGGGAGGTGCGCTCCAGAAATGTGTCGCGGGGGTGTTGGCGCAGAACCCGTTCCCGCCGAATGATGGCAACCCGAAGTTCTCGAAGCCGAGCCTGGGAGTTCGCTTCACGGAGTGAGTCGGGAACGAGGTCGTATGCGCTTCAGCGAGTTGGTCGCGAGCTGGAAGAGAGACCCGCGCGGCACGACGCACCAGCTGACGACGCCAGTGCTGTTGCTCGAACGTCTGGGTGAAGGCGCCGCCGAGAGCTGGGAGCGCACCGGCGCCATCTTCGTGGGCCAGGTGCCGCAGACGAAAGACCCGCTCGTCTTCTTCGTCGAGAAGGTGCCGCGCACGGGCAACGCGTTCACCCTGGGCGTCACCATCGGCCGCGTCGAGTCGAACGACATCGTCATCGACGACGCGAGCATCAGCCGGTTTCACGCGTGGCTGCAGCAGGACCCGAAGTCGGGCGGCTGGCTGTTGTGTGACGCGCAGAGCAAGAACGGCACGCAGCTCGACGGTGAGCCGGTGGAGTCGGGCTCGAGGGTGGTGCTGCACGACGGCGCCGTCATCATGCTCGGGCAGGCGGCGCTGCGGTTCCTGTTGCCGCAGACGGTGCTCGAGCTGCTCAAGCAGTGAAGGTCGCACCGTGACGATGGCGCTGCTCCCAGAAAGCCAGCGGTAGGCCCGAAGCGAACGGGTACGGCTCACCTCCCGACCGGGCGCTGAGGACTACGAGCGGACTGACCCGTCGACCTTCCCGTGGCGTGAGTCAGTTCTTCACTTCGTAGACGTACGGCCCCGAGCCGAGTGGCAACGGCGGCCCCGGCGGAGGCCGCAGCCGTACGAAGTCGGCGCTCTCGTCGAGCAGCTTCCGCGCCGGCAGGTAGCCGCAGATGACGTACTTCGCGCCGAACGTCGTCGACACGAGCGCCTTCACGTCCTTCACCGAGCCGTCGAGCAATGACAGCCGCGCGAGGTGTCTGGGCCTGTCGAACCGCTCGAGGAACGTCGGGTCGAGCACGTCGACGAAGCGCACGTCAGGCCGGCGGTCGAGCAGCACCTCGCCTTCGGTGAACGTGCAGTTGAGCACCTTCTGGCCGCTCGCCTCCTTTGGCAGCGCGTCGACGGCGTCGAGAATGTGCATCGTGTACCGGTCGAGCTGCGTCACCTGCGCCGCGTCGTGCACGAGCGGCAGATTCACCAGGCCCACCACGAGCAGCACGCCCGACAGCCAACGCACCGGCAGCCACGGAGCCACCGCCGCGAACGACGCCACCGTCATCGGAATCGCGTACTCCGACGCGCGCGCGCTGCGGAAGCACAGCACCCAGAACAGCCCGGCCACGGCCACGAGCAGCCACCGAAGCCGCGCGCCCGCCCGAGCACGTTCCTTCACCACGAGCACCACGCTCGCCACGAACAGCGCGAACGGCACGCGGTAGTTGCCGAACAGCTCGTTCACCTGCAGGGGAAAGAGCTCGCCGCCGAACGTGTTCCCCTCGGGTTTGCTCGCCGCGATGGTGAGCGTCATCCACGTCGTCTCGAGCGTGCCGGGAAAGTACGGGTTCACCACCGTGCCGAGCGCCAGCCCGCCTGCACCTGCGGCGACCGCCTTCCACGACGGGCGCCCCAGCACGACCGCCGTCAGCCCCAGCACCGCGAGCGGCACGTACAGCGCGTGGTACGCGAGCGCGAAGGCGAGCCCCGCCGCCAACGACAGCTTCCACGACAGCCGCACCAGCCCCAACAGCAGCAAGAGCGTCGTGGCGATGGCGAGCAGATGCGGCCGCACGAGCGCGAGCCGATAGAGGAACATCGGGCAGCCGACGGCGGCAGCGACCAGCAGCGCTGACTCCCGCGCCTCGAGGAACTGCCGCGCCAGCAAGTACAGCAGCAACACGATGGCCGCGCCGAGCAGCGCCGACACCGCGACGACGCCTGCACGCTCTCCCACCACCCAGCCGAGCCAGGTGACGACGTGAAAGAGGAACTCCTTGTCGACGAAGCGCTCGTTCCACCCGATGCCTTCGACCTGCGGCAACGCCTTTGGAACGCCGTGCTCGGCCCACGTGCGCGCGATGGCGAAGTGAAAGTGACGGTCGGGGTCTGCG
>JAEUJR010000160.1 GCA_016793585.1 Archangium sp. | reverse complement strand
TGGTTGAAGCAGGAGAAGACGAACGACTCCTTGCCGGTGCGCGGGTCGACGTGGCGCTGCAGGCACTGGGCGCAGATCTCTTTCATCATGCATTGCATCGGAGAGTTGATGCTGCCGAGGGCGCAGTGTTCGGGCTTGAGGAACGGTTTCAGCACGCCGTGCCGCGCGTCTTTCACCGCCTTCATCATGCGGTCGGATCCGATGGCGATGATGCGATCGACCGTTTTGAAGTCGAACTCGCGCGTGTCGAGCCTGCCCTCGGCGTACGCGACCATCGCCTGCACGATGTTGCCGACGAACGAGCGATCCTGCGGCCGCCGCGCAGGCAACGGGTCTCCCGAGTCGACGGCCCAGATCACCTGATCAGCCGACCGCTCGAGCTCGTCGAGTTTGTAGACGTCGTCGTGCTTTCGGTAGCCCGCGAAGTAGAGCACCCGGCAGCCGACGGCTCGCAGCGCCTGGCCGATGGAGAAGAGCACTGCGTTGCCGAGGCCTCCGCCCGCGAGCAACACCGTCTCCTTCACGTGGGGAATCTCGGTCGGTGCGCCGGTCGGGCCCATCAGCACCACGCGCTCGCCCGGCTTCAGCATCGCGCACATGCGAGATGAGGCGCCCATCTCGAGCACGATGGTCGACATCAGGCCCTTCTCTTTGTCGACCCAGGCGCCGGTGAGGGCGAGCCCTTCCATCGTCAGCCGCGTGCCATCGACGATCGGCGCGGTGCGCTCGAAGTTCTGCAGCCGATAGAACTGGCCGGGCTGAAAGTGCTGCGCCGCGTACGGAGCGCGCACCACCACCTCGACGATGGTCGGTGTCAGGCGGTTCACCGTCTCGACCGTGGCGAGGAAGACGGAGTCGAGCTTCGCGAAGAAGTTCACGCGGGCCGCGTCGCGCTGCGGTTGGTCGGCTTCGTTCAGCGTCGAGAGCTCGGTCTCGAAGATCTTCGCGACGTGCGGGTAGCCGTCCTTCGCCGACGCCATCGCCTTCACGACGTTGCCCGCGTAGGTCGGGTGGTTGTCGCCGTAGAACGAGATGAAGCGGCCGTCCTTCTCGTACGAGGTGAAGAAGCCCGCCTCTTTGCCAATGTCGTCGATGGCCGGCACTTCACGCAGCGTCTGCTTGCCGCCCGCTTCGTCGACGACGTGATTGCGAAAGTACGAGTTGCGCGCGTCGAGCTTGAAGGTGCCCGGGTACTCGCGCTCGTAGGTGACGTTGGGAGAGGTGCCTGCGGCGATGCAGACCGTGCGCGCAGGCAGCTCGTCGAAGCTGCCGCTGCTCTCGAGCTTGCCGTTCACCACCGCCATGCGCTCGAAGGTGAGCGCCTTCACCGCTCCGAACTCGTCGGCGTGGGCTTCGACCGGCGTCACGCGCTCGACGAAGCGAATGCCCTCTTCGAGCGCCTTCGCCACCTCTTCGTGGTTCAGCCGGTACGCCGGCGCGTCGGTGAGCCCGCGGCGATAGCAGAGCGAGACACCACCCCAGCTGCGCACCAGCGGCACGAAGTTGGGCAGCTCGCCCGCCTGCTTCGCGCGCTCACGCTCGGCCCGAATCGCGCGGCCGTGCTCGAGGAACTCTTTGTAGATGCCGAGCTCTTCGGGCGACATCTTCGCGAACACGGCGGCCTCTCCGATGGAGGCGCTCAGCGCCTCGTGCCGCTCGAGCACCTTCGAGACCTGCACCGGGTAGTACGCGAACAGCTCGGTCGCGGTGTCGACGCCCGTGAGCCCGCCGCCGATGACGATGGCTGGCAGCCGCACCTGCATGTTGGCCAGCGAGTCCTTCTTGAACGCGCCCGTCAGCTGCAGCGCCATGAGGAAGTCGCTCGCCGCGCGAATGCCGCGCAGCAGGTTGTTCTTCATGGGCACGAGCGTCGGCTTTCCCGCTCCCGCCGCGATGGCGATGTGATCGACGCCCAGCTTCCACGCGTCGTCGATGGTGAGCGTGCCGCCGAAGCGGACGCCACCGTACGCCTTGAAGCCCTCGCGCCGCGCGAGCGTGAGGTGAATCAGCGAGAGGAACGACTTGTCCCAGCGAACGGTGATGCCGTACTCGCTCACGCCGCCGAACCCCTCGAGCACGCGCGTGTCGAGCGTCGTCGCGATCTGCTTCCAGTCGCGAATCGGCGTGAGCGGCTTGCCGTTCTTGCCGGTCAGCTCATCGGAGTACGGCTCGACCTTCAGGCCTTCGATGCCCGCGACCGTGAAGCCCTCGTTCAGCAGGTAGTGCGAGAGCGTGTACCCGGCGGGCCCCAGGCCCACGACCATCACGTTCTTGCCGTTCGCTTTCGCCGCGAAGGGCCGCTTCACGTTGAGCGGGTTCCATCGCGTGAGCAGGCCGTACACCTCGAACCCGTACGGCAACGCGAGCACGTCGGTGAGCGCGCTGGTCTCGATCTGCGGAATGTTCACCGGCTCCTGCTTCTGGAAGATGCAGGCCTTCATGCAGTCGTTGCAGATGCGGTGACCGGTGCCCGGGCACATCGGGTTGTCGAGCATCACCATC
>JAEUJR010000137.1 GCA_016793585.1 Archangium sp. | reverse complement strand
GACTGCGGGCGGGGCTCGGCGTTGCCCATGTCGACGTGGCCGCGGAAGCTGGCGCCGTCGACGATGATCACGCGCGGGCTGTTGATGTCGCCCACCATGCGGCCTTCGCGGGTCAGCTCGACGCTCTCGGAGGCGGTGATGTTGCCCACCACCACACCCGAGACGATCGCGTTGCGAACCGAGACGTTGGCCTTCACGATGCCGCTGGTCTCGACGATCAGCGTCTTCGACAGGTTCAGCTCGCCCTCGACGCGCCCACGAACGGTGAGATCTTCGTCGCCGGTGAGCTTGCCGCTGATGAGAATCGATGGGCCGATCACGGTGGCATCTCCGCCGGTCGACGAGAACTCCTTGGTAGCCGCCATGGACTCAGCGCTCCTTCACGTCCATGTCGACGTTGCCCTTGAAGCTCGCCCCATCGGCGATGAGGATTCGAGGGGCCCGCACGTCGCCAACCACCCGGCAGTCGGCCTTGAGCTCGACCTTGTCGGTGGCGGCGATGTTGCCCGTCACGCGCCCGGCGATGTCGACGTTCTGCACCTCGATGTCGGCCTCGACGACGCCCGACGCCTCGACGAAGAGGCTCTCTTTCAGAGAGATCTTCCCCTTCACCGTCCCCTGGATCACGAGGTCCTCATCTCCGGAGATCTCTCCGTCGATGACGATGCTCGAGCCGATGATCGTGTTCGCCATGTGTCGTCCTTCGCCCCTCGGGAATGAAGTGCTTCGTTGCAGAGAATCAGAACTCAGATGTCGTCGGGCAGCTTGACGTCCATCTCGATGGAGCCGTTGAACACGGCGCCGTCTTCGATGACCACGCGGGTGGCCTTGATGTCGCCGTTCACCTTGGCCGACTGGTTGATGCTGCACTTGGTGCCGGCGTCGATGTTGCCAGAGGCCGTGCCGTTGATGGTCAGCTCGTCGGCGCGAATGTCGGCTTCGACCACGCCGCTCGATTCGATCGTGAGGTGATTCTTGAGGTTCACCTGACCTTCGACGCGGCCTTCGACGACGAGATCGCCGCCGCCGGTGAGGCTGCCTCGAATGGTGATGCCCTTACCGATGATGTTGATTTGGTCGTTCGTGGCCATGGAGCGCGTGAGGTTCCTACGTCAGAGGTGGGCCGAAATCCACGCCACAATGTCGCTCATCGGCTGCTCTTTGTTCACTTCGCAGAGCACCTCGTGGCGGAACTCGGGGTAGTCCTTCCAGGTCTTGTCCTTCGACGCGATGGTGTCGAAGAAGGCGCGCGCGGCGGGCATCGAGGCGATGCGATCGGCGGTGCCCGCGGCGATGAAGAGCGGCACGGTGATGTCCTTTCCGCGGCCGGCGAGCCGCTCCTGGGCATCGTTGCAAGCGAAGAACCAGCGCGGCGTGGTGACGTGCAGATAGAGCGGGTCTTCACCCGACGACTTCTGCCACGCGACGTCGCGTGAGAGATCTTCGAGCTTGAGCTCGTTCGAGAGATGCATCGAGGGGAGCAGACCCTTGATGAGCTTCGCGCCGAAGATCTTCAGGGCCGGCGGTTCGAACGCGAGCCGAAGAAACGGCGCAGTGAGCACGAGCGCGGTGAGGCCAGCCGGGGTCGTCGCAGCCCAGTGCGTCGCCATGAGCGCGCCATGACTGTGGGCGAGCAGGAAGGTCGGCGCGACTCCCGCGGCGCCGCGCAGCTTGTCCCAGAAGGTCTGCAGATCGCCGAGGTAGTCGTCCCAGACGCCGACATCGGCCCGTCGCCCATCGGCCTTGCCGTGCCCGCGGTAGTCGAGCGCCATCACGCCAAAGCCCGCAGCGACGAGCTGATCGATCACCCACGCGTAGCGCCCGGAGTGATCGCCGTACCCGTGCACGACGCCAACCCAGGCCTTCGGCGTCGCTTCCGGCACGGCCGAGCGCCAGAACAGGCGCAGACCGTCTTTGGCCGTGAAGTACCCCTCGTCGCGTCGAGTCACGCGCACCCCTCCGATGTCGAGGTCGCGCACGCTACACGCGCGAGTCGACGAAGTGATGCACTTTCAGAGCGCGCGCAGCTTCTTCTCGAGCTCGGCCTTCTGCAGCGGGCGATCGGCCGACTCGGGGTTGTCGACGAGCAATTGCACCGCGCGTTTGAGGGCTGACTCCGCGCGCGGCTTTCGACCACCCTTCACGCACGCCTCGGCGAGGTGTTCGAGCAACGTCGGCTCATCGGGTGATTCGGCGACGGCCCGCTCGAGAAAGTCGACCGCGCGATCGAACTGGCCTTTGTGAAACGCCACCCAGCCCATCGAGTCGAGGTACGCCGCCGAGTCGGGCTTCGCCTCGAGCGCCTTGAGCACCAGCTTCTCGGCCTCGTCGAGATCGCCGCCACGATCGGCCAGCGTATAGCCGATGAAGTTCATCGCGGCGGTGTTGGCCGGGCTCTGATCGAGCACCAACCGCATCGTCTCGACCGCCCGCTGCCAGTCGCCCTTGCGCTCCTGGGCCGAGGCGAGCGCGAACAAGAGCGGCTCGTCTTTGGGCGCCTTCGACAACGCCTGGGTGAACAGCGCGACCGCGTCTTGTGGCTTGCCCTGCCGTTCGTAGAACCCCGAGAGGGCGTCGAGCACGTCGGGAGCACGCACCGTCTGGAAGGCCTTGAGCAGCGTCGCTTCGGCCTCCTTCGGGCGGCCTGCCCGCTCGAGCGCCCTGCCCCACGCGGCCGACAGCCCCGACAGCGTGGGCCGTTCGTCGTTGAGCCTCGAGAAGCCGTCGAGGGCGAGCTTGTGCTGGCCGAGTGACGACTGGCACATCGCCTTGTGCAGGCGGGCTTCGTACGAGAGATCCGTTCCGTCCTTCGGTACGGCGTCGAACGCCTCGGCCGCCTTCGCCCAGCTACGAACGCGTTCGTGAACGAGGCCTGCGTAGAAATGGAGCCGCGGCTCTTCGGTGTGCTGCTTGCGCGCCTGATCGAGCACTGACGCCGCGTCGTTGAGGCGGTGCATGGCCAGGTATGAGAACGCGACCTTCACCACCACCTCGGGGTCACGGCCGAGGGAGAGCAGCTGATCGAAGTACGCGCGCGCCTCGGCGTATTGCTCGAGGCGGAGCGCCATGCGGCCCGCCGAGACGAGCACCTCTTTGTTCTCGGGATCACGCTCGACCGCACGCCCCCACGCCTCGAGCGACTTTTCACCACGGCCGGTCGCTTCGTAGATGCGCGCGAGCGTCGTCCAGCAATCGACGTCACCGGGATCTCGCTCGACGGCGCGAACCAACAGCTTCTCGGCACGGGCCGCGTCACCCCGCTCGGCTAGCGCGAGGCCGAGCCGGCGGTAGCCGATGGGCTCTCCGGGCACCGCACCGCCCAGCTCTTCGACCACCTTCGTGGCCTCGTCGACCTTGCCCTGATCGAGCCAGAGCTGCGTCAGCACGAGGTACGCGTCAGGGTCGTTGGGGCGAAGCTTGATGGCGCGCGTCAGGTGCGCACGCGCGCGCGTCGTCTTCTGTGCCTCGTACAGCACCCGGCCCATCAACAACTGCGCGGGCGCGTAGTCAGGGTGTTTGTCGAGAACGCGCTTGAGCTGGGCCTCGGCGCGCTCGAGCTCCGAGGTTCGTGCGTACTGCTCGGCGAGCTGCGTGAGCAGAAACGGGTTCGCGTCGTCGGAGGCGAGCGCCAGCCGAAGCTCGTCCATCGCGGTGCGATGATCACCCTCGTGATGCGAGAGCCGCGCGCGCAGATAATGAGCGTACGAAGCGGCGCTGGGAAACTGAGTGGTCGACTCTGCGGGAGCGCCCATGGCCTCCTGCATCGCCTGGAGATCGACTGGCGGGCGCTTCGGAGGGCCCGCCAGGGCTGCGAGGGAGAAGACCAGAGCGGCGACGAAGACGAAGCGCGACATCCGTCTGGAAACGATAGCGGCCTGCGAGCGCACTACGCCAGCAGCTGTTCGAGCAGGGCCTCAGCGCCCTGTGCGCCTTCGCGTACATCGATCAGGCGGGTCTGGTACGGCAGGCCCTCCTTCTCGAGCAGCGAGGCCATGCGGTTCACCAGCTGCCGCGCGTCTGCGAGGCCTGTCTCGGGCAGCAGCACGGCGAAGACGCCGCCGCCGAGGTGCCCCACGATGTCGGGCGAGCGCAGCTCTTTGCGCATCACGGCCGCGCACGACGCGACCCGGCCCGCCGCGGGAACCGTCGGCTTGAGCACGCCGACCGAGAGCGCGCGGCCATAGCGCCCGCTGCGCGAGAGCTCCTGCTCGAGACGATTCACGAGGCCGAGCTGATCGAAGAGGCCCGTCTCGGCATCGACGCCGACGGCCGCCACCTTGCTCGTGCTGCGCTTCATCGAGTCACCCACGCGGGTGAGCAGCTGGCTCAAGGAGAAGGGCTTGGTCAGCGTGTCGACGTGGCCGAGATCGAGCGCACGCAGCTTGTCGGAGAGATCGGGGTGACCCGAGATGAGCAGCACCGGAATCTGCGCGGTCGAAGCCGTCTGCTGCAGCTCACGCAGCGCATCGAGCCCGTCGCGGTTCGGCATGAAGACGTCCATCACGATGATGTCGGGTGTGAGCGCCTTCGCCTTCGCGACCGCTTCATTCCCGTCGCGCGCGACCTCGACACGATAGTGGCCCGACAGGCCCATGGTGCAGACGCGAGCAAAGACGGGGTCGTCTTCGGCGAGCAGCACGAGCGGAGCCCCCGCCGTGACGACGGGCTTGCGCACCGGTTTGCCCTGACGAATCGGGAGCGTGAACGCGAAGACAGCGCCACCGCTGCTCGGCGCTTCGGCCCAGATCTCTCCGCCGTGACGTTCGACGTAGTCGCGGCAGATCGAGAGCCCAAGGCCGCTCGAGCGATCGAACGCCATCAACAGCGCGTTCGAATCGGCCACCGTTCCGTCATCGCGCACCTCGACGTAGGCCACGTCTCCATCGGGCTGGGGCTTGAGACGAGCACGCACCACCACCGACTTCGCCTGCTTGGCGTGTTTGAGCGCGTTGGTGACGAGGTTCTGCAGCACCTGGCGAATCTTCTGTTCGTCGCCCACGACCTCGAGGCTCATCGGCGCTTCTGCGCGCAACGAGATGCCGCGATCGCGCGCGAGAATCTGCAGATCCTTCACTGTCTCCTGACAGGTCTCGGAGACGTCCATCGCCTTGGTGAAGAGGACGATGCGGCCGTCTTCGCCACGGCTCGACTCGAGCAGTGACTCGACCAACTCGAGCATCTTGCGGCTCGAGCGCTGAATGGCCTCTGCCGACGGGGTGAGCGACTTCGGCAACCCGCCGTCGGTGAGCAGAATGTGTGAGTGGCCGAGCTGCACGTTGAGCGGTGCGCGCAGGTCGTGACTGAGCACCGCGAGCAGCTCGTTCTTGCGACGGTCGAGCGCCTTGAGCCGCTGATTCGCTTCCTGCAGTTCACGAAAGCGCTCGAGGTACGCAG
>JAEUJR010000133.1 GCA_016793585.1 Archangium sp. | reverse complement strand
TGCCCGACCTGCGGCGCGTGGTTCGAGTTCACCGACGACACGGCCTTCACCGGCAGCGGCAACAACGACTCGCAGACGTTGAAGCGGCTGGCTCCCCAGGCGTGGATTCTGCTCGAGACGCTGCTGCACGGTGACGTGTCGGAGCCCGAGGCGCTGCTCTCCGATGCGATGGCTCACCTGTCGAGCGACCTGTTCTTCGACGTCATCGCGCGGGTGCCGCCAGCCGCGTTCGCGGCGCTGCTGCCGTGGCTGACGCGTCGGTTCTTCACCACGCCCAACGACCAGGAGAACCACGCGCTCTACGGCACGCTCAACCGCGTCATCACCAGACCGGCGCTGCGCACGAAGTACCTGACGCTCGCGAAGGCGCACGGCACGCTGCCGCCCCGCGCGAAGTTCCTCGTCGAGCTGTGTGAGAAGGAGATCGCGAAGTCGCGGTGACTACTTCTTGCCGGGCGCGGGCGGCGGCGCGTCGTCGACCTCGTGCAGCAGGCCCTTCTCTTTGAGGAACTGGCGGAAGCTGTCCTTGTCGACGGCCTTGTCGAGCGCGTCGTGGTGGTCGACGAGGTCGTCTTCGACGAAGCCCTTGAGCGTCTCGTCCATGGCAATCATTCCGTCCTTCTTGCCCTGGGCGATGGCGCTGTTCACCTGGTGCGTCTTGCCTTCACGAATCATCGAGCTGACGGCGAAGTTCGAGAACATCACCTCGACGGCGGCGATGCGCCCGCCCACCTTCTTGCGGAGCAGTTGCTGCGCGAGCACGCCCCGCAGCACGTTCGAGAGCGTGTTGCGCACGCCTGGCTGACGGTCCGAGGGGAAGGCGCTGATGAGGCGGTCGATGGTCTTCGCGGCCGAGTTCGTGTGCAACGTGCCGAAGACGAGCGTGCCCGTCTCTGCGGCCGAGAGCGCCGCGTCGATGGTCTCGAGGTCTCGCATCTCGCCGACGAGCACGACGTCGGGGTTCTCGCGCATGGCGGCCTTGAGCGCGGGCGCGAAGCCCTCGGCGTGGGTGCCCACCTCGCGCTGCGACACCATCGACTTCTTGTTCTCGTGCACGAACTCGATGGGGTCTTCGATGGTGATGAAGTGCAGCGGGCGCTTCGTGTTCATCTCGTTGATGACGGCCGCGAGCGTCGTCGACTTGCCCGAGCCGGTGGGGCCGGTGACGAGCACGAGGCCCGAGCGCATCTCGACGAAGCGGTGCACCTGCTCGGGCAGGTTCAGGCGGTCGATGCTCACCAGCGTGGAGGACAGGTTGCGGAACACGGCCGCCATGCCGCGCTGCTGGCGGAAGAGGTTGACGCGATAGCGAGAGACGCCGGGCAGGTCGTACGCGAAGTCGACGTCGCCGGTGCGCTCGTACTGGTTCCACAAGTGGGGCGGCGTGATGGGCTCGATGAGCGTGCGGAAGTCGCCGTCGGTGAGGTTGCGGTAGCGCACCTCGCTGATGACGCCGTCGACGCGGAAGAGCGGCGGGCGGCCGACCGAGAGGTGCAGGTCGCTCGCGCCCCAGTCCTTCATCAGCTTGAGGAAGCGACCGATGCGGTCGTTGACGCGAATGGCGCGTTCGCCCGGCGTCTGCCGCGCGAGGTTGGGCCCCGGAGCGTTGCTCATGACGGCCTCCGCACCTGCGTCGCCGCGGGCGCTGCTGGCTTCGGAGGCGGTGCCGATGCAGCTGCTGGCGCTGCCGCAGCCGGTTTGCCGGGCGTGACGTTCGAGAGCTTCGAGAAGTTCTCTTTGCTCTGCGCGTACTGCATCGCCGTCTCGAAGGTGATGTCTCCGGCGCGGAGGCGCTCTTCGAGCGAGCCGTCGATGGTCTGCATGCCGACGCCGCGGCCGATGAGCATCGCGCTCGCCAGCTGGAGCGTGCGCCCGTCACGAATGAGCGCGCGCACCGACGACGTGCTGGTGAGCAGCTCGAAGATGCCGACGCGGCTGGTGCCGTTCGCGTGCGGCACCAGCACCTGCGAGACGATGAGCTTGAGCGACTCCGAGAGGCCGGTGCGCACCTGCTGCTGCTCCTCCGAGGGGAACGACTCGACCAGCTTGTCGATGGTGGCCGCGGCGCCGGTCGTCTGCATGGTGGCGACGACGAGGTGGCCCGTCTCCGAGGCGAGCAGCGCCAGCCGAATCGTCTCGGGGTCGCGCATGTCGCCGACGACGATGATGTCGGGGTCTTCTCGCAGCGCGCCGCGCATGGCCGAGGCGTAGCTGACCGAGTCCTTGCCAATCTCTCGCTGGTTCACGAGGGCCTTCTTCGAGACGTGCACGAACTCCACCGGGTCTTCGAAGGTGAGCACGTGCGCGTGGCGCGACTCGTTGATGAGGTCGATGAGCGAGGTGAGCGTCGTCGTCTTCCCGCAGCCGGCGGGGCCGGTGACGAGCACGATGCCCTGGTGCAGCGTGCCGATGTCGGCGAGGCGTCTGGGCAGACCCAGCTGCGCGAGTGACGGCGCGACGTTGGGAATGCAACGGAACGCGCCTGCGTAGCCGCGCTTCATCTTGAAGACGTTGGCGCGGTACCGGCCCACGCCGGGAATCGGGTAGCAGAAGTCGACCGAGCCGTGCTTCTCGAGCATCGGCGCGCGCACCGGGTCGAGCAGGTCGACGAGCATCACGCGCACCTGCTCGTTGTCGAGCTTCGGCGACTCGAGGCGCACGAGGGCGCCGTTGATGCGCATGAGCGGCGGCTCTCCCGGCGTGAGGTGCAGGTCGCTGGCGCCCTTCTCGCGCGCGAAGGCGAGCAGCCGCTCGATGGGCTTGGTGAGGTCTTTCGAGGCGACGACGGCGCCCGAGCCCGGCCCGGCTCCTTTGAGCGCGCGGAGCACCTCGACCGACTTCAGCTTCACGTCGACGGCCGTGTCGGTCTTCGCGACCTCGATGAGGGCGGGCTCGACGCGCGGGTCTTTCACGCGGCCGAGCGCGGTGACGGTGGCGCTGCGCACCTCGGGCATCGGGTCTTTCAGCAGCGGAATGAGCGCGGCGGCAGCATCGGCTCCACCGATGGTGGCCACCGCGTCGATGGCGGCCCAGCGTGCGTCGGCGTCCGACAACATGCGCTGCAGCGCGGGCACGGTCTTCGGCTCTTTCAGCCGACCCATCGTCTCGCAGGCGACGATGCGCACCCACCAGTCGGGGTCGTTCAACATCTGCAGCATCGGGCCGATGGTGGCCGGGTCTTCGTACGCCTCGAGCAGGTAGACGGCCTGCACGCGCAGGTCGGCGTCGGAGTTGCTCAACAGCTGCACCGCGAGGGGAATGAGCGACTTGCCCACCGTCTGCAGCGACTCCATGACGGTGCGGTGCTGCTGGCCCGTGAGCGTCTTGCAGAACGCGAGCACGCCGAAGAGCAGGTCGGCCGGGTTGCCCTGCGAGAACATGCTCTTCACCAGCGCGGTGCGCTGCTCGGGCGTGCCGGCAAGGAGCAGCTTGCCCAGCACGCGCGGCCGCACGTCGGCGGGCGCCTTCGCGATGTAGCGCTGCAGCCAGGCACCGGCGATGTCGCGCAGCTCTTTGCTGTCGTCGGCGCCGAGGCGCTCGAGCATGGCCGCGAAGACGTCGTCACCTTCGAGCGTCGAGAGGTGCGTCATCGCCTCTTTGCGAACGGCGACCTCGCGGTTCTCGACCGCCTCGAGCAGCAGCGGCTTCAGCGCCGGCACGCCCTTCGTCTTGATCATTCGCCGAATGGCGATGACGCGCTGCGGGCCTGGCGCTTCTTTCACCGCGCGCTCGAGCAGCGGGTCGCTCACGCCGGGCTGCAGGTCGAGCGCGAGCTCCCACAGCTTGCGAGTGAGGTCGGCGCGCGGCCGCGCCATGGCGTTCGACAGCGTCGCCGTCACCATGTCGTCGCGGCACTTCTGGAACACCTTCGCGACGACGGTGATGGCGTTCTTGCCGAGCCCTTCGTCGAGCAGCGTGCCCATGGCCGAGGGCGTCGCCTTGCCGACGAAGATCTGCGCGCCGCGGCCCTGCACGGTGCTGTCGTCACAGAGAATGAGGGGAATCACCTCTTCGGCCGAGGGCGAGCCCAGGTTCGCGAGCAGCTGTTGCTTCTCCTGCTCGTTCTTCACCTTGCCCGAGGCAAGGCGCTCGATGGGTGTCTCTTTGCTGCCGAAAAGTCCGAAGGCCATGGCGGAGGGGGAAGTGTAACGACCCGGCGGCGCCCGTAAACCATCGGTGGAAACTTCCGCTGTCAGCAGATTCCGACAGTCACCGTCGGCTGCCCACCTCTTTCACGCGGCGAACGAGGGCGAGCATCATCTGGTGTTGCAGGGCAGGGCGGGTGGCGAGCAGGTCGTGCAGGTCGTTGGCGCGCAGCTTGAGCAGCTCGCACGACTCGTCGCAGCTGGCGTCGGCGCTGCGCTCGTCTCGAGAGAGCACGGCGAGCTCACCGAAACACTCGGGCGCGGTGATGGTGACGAGCAGGCGCGCGCGGTCGCGAATGGCCACCTTGCCGCGCACGAGCAGGAACATCGAGTCGCCCGGGTCTCCTGCGCGGAAGATGGTGGAACCCTTCTCGAACGAGGCTTCGGTCAATTTCGCGGCGATGAGCTCGAGGTCGGCGTCGCCCAGGCCGCTGAAGAGCGCGAGGCTTCGCAAGACACGAACGCGTTCAGCGGCGGGGAGCATGGTCGCGGAGTGTAACTGAAGCACTCCGTCTGCTCGTGGCAGAGTCCGCCGCGCATGATCTGGCTCGCGGTGTTGGCGGCGCTCAGCCTTCCCTTCGTCGTTCGCGTGGTGCGAATCGTTCGCGCTGCCCGGTGGATGGGCCATGTGCGGACCACGGAATCGCCGGCTCGCACGCTCGTCGTCACGCGCACGACCGGAGCGCTGGTCGAGAAAGACCTTCGCACCGTGCAGCTCTTTCAATCGGAGCGGGAGATCGTCGACTTCGCACGCCGTGAGGGCTTCACGCGCCTGGTGCTCTGGCCGGGCCACGCGGCCATCACCTTCGAGCTGCCCGCCGACGAAGGCGTTGGCGCCGCGACCGTGCGGCTCTCGAACACGCTGCTCTCGAACGTCGAGGAGCGACTGCCGGGTCTGCGGTTCGTCGACGTGGCGCCGCTGGCCGTCATCGTCGTCGCCGCAGGGCTCGTGATGCTGCTCACCGTCGCCGACCCATTCGAGCGGCGGCGCACGTACTTCGCCCTTCCACCTGCGCAACATGCCGAGGCACTCAGGGTGGCGTGCGAGACCAGTCTCTGCCCGCTGGCGACCGAGGTGTTCACGAACACCGACCGCCGCGCGTGCGCTGCCGCAGAAGCCTCAGCGGTGAAGCTGAACGAAGCGTTCGAGCAGCTGCCCGAAGCCGAGCGGCGCCCCGAGCTCGCCCACGCGGTCGACGTGCTCTGCGGCTGTGCCGAGGTCTGTCGCATCCGCTGATGAGGACTCGGCTCATCAGTCACTGTTCGCGAGCTTCGTCGCCGCCATCTCAGCTGCGCTCGAGCTTCCGGTACTTGATGCGTCGGGGCATCAACGCGTCGGCGCCGAGGCGCTTCTTCTTGTCTTCCTCGTAGTCCTGGAAGTTGCCCTCGAACCACACGACCTTCGAGTCACCCTCGAACGCGAGAAT
>JAEUJR010000117.1 GCA_016793585.1 Archangium sp. | reverse complement strand
CCGCTGCCAAGCCCCCCGGGATCTTCGCGTTCTTCCAGCGCTTGTTCGGCGGGTGGACATCAATCCCTGCGGGTGATTGATGGCCAGGCAACGGGTGACGGAACTTTGGGCGCGTCGGTGCGTTCCAAGCGCGCATACTCGCCGCACCACTCGAGGGGATTCACATGACCAGCCCAGCCGCCGCAGCCGACTCCGTCATTCGCCAGCACGTCTACTGGAGCGTGGGCGCTGGCCTCGTGCCCGTGCCCATCGCCGACTTCGTGGCCGTGACCGCCGTGCAGGTCGATCTCATTCGGCAGCTCTGCAGCCTGTACGGTTCGTCGTACGACGAAGGCACCGGGAAGATCTGGGTGGGCGCGCTCACGGGTGGCGCGGTGGCCCGCATCGGCGCCTCGGCCATCAAGGCGATCCCCGGCATCGGGACGATTCTCGGTGGCGTGTCGATGTCGATCGCGTCGGGAGCATCGACCTACGCCGTGGGCCAGGTGGTGAAGAACCACCTCGCGAGCGGCGGCACGATGACCAACCTCGACGTCGAGGCCGCGAAGAAGAAGTACGCCAGCGAGTACGAGAAGGGCAAAGAGGTCGCGAAGGAAGCGTCGCAGAACAAGGAAGCTGGCGACGTGTTCGAGAAGCTCGCGAAGCTGGGCGAGCTGCGGGACAAAGGCGTCATCACCGAGAAGGAGTTCGAGGCGAAGAAGGCCCAGCTCCTCAAGGATGTCTGATCACTCGGCGACTGCGCGTGCCCGAGCGGCCTGCTTCTCACGCTCGCCCAGGGCCGCCTGCAGGTACTTGCCCGCCAGCTTCCGGCCGATCAGCTCCTGCGCGAGCTCACCCGCTTCGACCAGCTTCGGCAGATCGATGCCCGTCTGCACACCCATGCCGTGGAGCATGAACACGAGATCTTCGGTCGCGAGGTTCCCCGCAGCGCCCGGCGCGTAGGGACAGCCACCCAGCCCGCCGATGCTCGAGTCGAAGGTCGTCACACCGAGCTGCAGACCCACCAGCGCGTTCGCCAGGGCGGTTCCACGCGTGTCGTGCAGGTGCAGGGCGATCTGCGTGAGCGGCACCAGCTTCGAGACCTCTTCGACGATCTGCGCCGTCTGATTCGGAGTCCCGATGCCGATCGTGTCACCCAGCGACAGCTGGTACAGCCCGATGTCGGCGATCTGCTTCACCACCTCGACGACGCGCGAGACGGGCACCAGCCCCTCGTACGGGCAACCCCACACCGTCGACAGGTAGCAGCGCACCCTCATGCCGGCCGACCGCGCGCCCTGTGCCACTTCACGCGCGGCAGCCACGGCCTCGGCCACCGACTTGTTGATGTTCTTCTTCGAGTGCGACTCGGTCACCGACAGAAAGACCGCCGCCTCTTTCAGGCCCGCGGCCGCCGCGCGCTCGAGCCCTTTCAGGTTCGGAACCAGCGCCGTAAACGCCACGTCGTCGTGCTTCGGCAGCAGCGTCAGCAGCTTCTCGGCGTCGGCGAGCTGTGGAATCCACCTCGGCGAGACGAACGACGACACCTCGATGCGCTTCTCACCCGCCGCGATCAACGCCTCGATCAGCCGAACCTTGTCGGGCGTCGGCAAGGTGCGCAGCTCGTTCTGCAAGCCGTCACGCGGGCCGACCTCGTAGACGTCGACCTTCTTCGGGAGGGTGCCGATCGCACTCATGCGCGCGCCGGAATGTGCTCCTGAATCCACTTCACGATGTCTTGCGTGCTCGAGCCGGGCGTGAAGATCGCCGAGACGCCCTGCTCCTTCAGCCGCGGAATGTCGTCGTCGGGAATGATGCCGCCGCCAAACACCTTGATGTCGTCGGCCTTCTGGCCCCTCAGCAGATCGATCACCGCGGGGAAGAGCGTCATGTGCGCACCCGACATGATCGACATGCCGATCGCGTCGACGTCTTCCTGCACGGCCGCGCTGACGATCATCTCAGGCGTCTGGTGGAGGCCCGTGTAGATGACCTCCATGCCGGCGTCGCGGAGCGCCCGGGCGATGATCTTCGCGCCACGGTCGTGCCCATCGAGGCCGGGCTTTGCGACGAGAATGCGGAGTTTTCGGTCAGCCACGTTTCTGCGCTCCTACGATCTGATCAACCGACGCGTCAGAGAGGGCGCTTCCATCGACTGCGCCGTGCACCCACTGCACCTGGAAGCCCGCCGCGTCGAGCAGGGCCTCCCACTCGGAAACGGCATAGTAACGAATGAAGAATGATGCAGCCATGAAGCGACCATCGGGCAGGGTCAGCTCCCGCGTCAGCACGTCACGGCGGGTCGTCGCGTCGAAGCGCACCTGCTCCACCAACCGGGAGCCATCGGGCAACACACCGTCGTAGCTCGCCTCGGGCTGGGCCAGCGGCGGGTTGGGCGAGCTGCCGTGAATGATGAGCCAGCCACCCGGCCTGACGCATCGCGCCAGCTCTGCCAGCACCACGGGTACGGCCTCGTCGGCGAACGTTCCGAGCGTGTTGTACCAGCAGTACGCGGCTCCGAAGGCGCCAGCGCGAAACGGCAGCTTGAAGAAGTCTCCGCGCGTGACGGGAGCGTGGACCTTCGCTTCGCGGAGCGACAACGCGTCGAAGTCGATGCCCATCACCCGGCCGGGCAGCTTCGGCGCCACCCGAGACAGGTGCCGGCCGTGGCCGCAGCCCAGGTCGAGCACGAGCCCCGTCGCGCCCCCTTCGTCGAGCCGCGCCGCGAGGTAGCCGCCCTCTGCGTCGGTCACGTTTTCGGGGAGGAAGGGCCTGGTGGAGCGCAGGTACAGCTCACCGAAGAACCCCTTCGGGCCTTCAGTCGAGATCGTCATCCGTGTCGTCTTCGTCGAGCTCGGCGTGGGCCTTCGACGCGTCGATCGTCAACCGGCCTTCGGTGTCCCACTCGAGGCGAACGCCGGGCGGCAGCGCGAGGTAGCGAATGATCTGCGGCACCCGGTTGGCGATCTCGGCCAGCGTCATCTGACCCTCTTCGGGGCCGTCGTGCGTGGTGCGGCTGATGAACCGCCAGCCCGAGTCCTTCGAGGCTCTCGGCTCTTCCCGAATCGCGGTGAGCGCGCGCAGGCCGTGCACGAAGCCGCGCACCCGTGCGGTCGAGGAGTGGAACGGCGAGTCGCCGGTGAGATCATGCTCCTCGAGCACCAGGCGCTGCTCGAGCGCACGCAGCAGCGGCATGGTGAGCGGCGCGCGGGTCGCCGTCGGAGCGTCTTCGACCGCCTGAACCTCGAGCACGCCCACACCGGGAAACACCTCGGCGGGGAGCAGCTTCTGAATGATGGGCGGGTGCCAGCCGCGGAACGGGCCGCCCGCGTCGCCTTCGGCCGCGAAGAACGTCAGCCGATCGAACCCGTAGGCCATCGACTGCCCGTGCTGCACGCGGTGCCCGTGCTCCATGGCCCAGTCTGCGAGGTGCCCACACATGAGGGCCGCGTCTTCGAGCAGCTCCTTGCCGCGAAACTCGAAGCTGATCTCGCGTTGATCAAGCTTCGACAACCCGACCGTCTCGGCGCGAAACCCGTGCTCGCCCATCTCGGTGAAGCCGACCGAGAACAGATCCTCCGCGAGCGGCTCTTCGGCGAGCACCTCGGCGGCCTGCTCGATCGGAAAGGGCCACAGCCGCAGCACGTCGAAGCCAAAGCCCTTGAGCCCGGCGGTCGCCTCGAGGAACACGCGGCGCGCGTCGCCAAAGAAGGTGCCCGCCCCGCCCTTCACCTGCTTCGAGAGCGCGAGCAGAAACGCGCGCTTCGGCGTGAAGCGGCTGAACGTCTGCGTGTGGGGGCCGAACAGCTCGTCGTTGCGGCCCGGCACCACCAGCTCGGGCAGCTCCGTCAGCAACACCTGCGTCGGGCCGTTGTTCGGCGGAGCGAAGGCGTCAGTGGGCACGCCTCCATCGGAGTAGATGACGAAGCAGCAGCGGAGCGTCGGCAAGGCGTCAACGAGTGTACAGCGTTCACCTGAAAACGCGAGGAACTGCCTGCCGTTGCGGGACGCCGATCAGAAGATGCCACCCTCGCGGTATTGGCCCCACACCTTGCGGAACACGTCAGAGACCTCTCCGAGCGTGGCGTAGGCCTTCACGGCCTCGAGCACGGGCGGCATGAGGTTCAGCTTCTCGTCACGGCAGGCGGCTTCGACCTTCGCGAGGGCGGCGGCGACCGCGGCCTGATCACGCGAAGCCTTCACCTCGGCGAGGCGCTCGATCTGCTCGTGCGCGACCTTCTCGTCGATCTTCAGCAGCTCGATGTTGCTGTCGTCGAAGTCTGACTTGAAGGCGTTGACGCCGACGATCAGGCGATCGCCGCGCTCGACCTCACGCTGGAACTGGTAGGCCGACTCGCCGATCTCCTTCTGCGGGTAGCCCTCTTCGACCGAACGAATGATGCCGCCCATCTCGTCGATGCGGCGAATGTAGTCGAACGCGCGCTTCTCCATCTCGTCGGTGAGGTGCTCGACGTAGTAGCTGCCGGCGAGCGGGTCGACGACGCGATCGGCGCCAGACTCATGCGCGATGATCTGCTGCGTGCGCAGGGCGATCGTCACCGCGTCTTCGGTGGGCAGCGCGTAGGTCTCGTCGAGCGAGTTGGTGTGCAGCGACTGGGTGCCACCGAGCACTGCGGCGAAGGCCTGCAGCGCGACGCGGGCGACGTTGTTGTACGGCTGCTGCGCGGTGAGCGAGACGCCGGCCGTCTGCGCGTGCGTGCGGAGCATCATCGAGCGCGGGTCTCGAGCGCCGAAACGATCGCGCATGATCTTCGCCCACATGCGGCGGGCCGCGCGGAACTTGGCGACCTCTTCGAAGAAGTCGTTGTGCACGTCCCAGAAGAACGAGAGCCGCGGCGCGAAGTCGTCGACGTTCATGCCGCGCTTCACGCCCTCT
>JAEUJR010000109.1 GCA_016793585.1 Archangium sp. | reverse complement strand
TGCAGTCGTTCATGCGCGCCGACGGTACCAGAGCGCGTGGAGCGTCCTCGAGCTGCAGCACCCGAGCGGGTCACGCAGGTGTCGCCGAGACCCGCTTCGTCGTCACCAACCGGCGCACCAGCTTCGCCAGCTCGACGAGCGTGATGGGTACGAGGCCCGCGACCACGCTGATGAGCAGCACCCGCCAGCTGAAGCTGCCCAGCCCGAAGAGCCGCTGCGTGAGCGGCAACGCCATCAACCCCACCTGCAGCAGCGCGGTGCTCACCACCACGACGACGAGCCTCAGGTTGGTGAACGAGCCCACCTCGAGGAACGTGCGGGTGAAGCTGCGGGCGCCGAAGGCGTTGAAGACCTGCGCGAAGACGAGCGACGAGAACGCGACCGTGCGGGCGTGGTCGAGCGTGTCGCTCGAGAGCTCGTAGCGAAAGACGCCCAGGGTGACGGTGCCGATGACGACGCCGACGAGCGCGATGGCGGTCCACTCCCGCCGGCCCAGCATCGGCTGCGCCTGCGCCTTCGGCGGCCGGGCGAGCACCTCGTCACCCGCCGGGTCCATCACGAGCGCCAACGCGGGGAAGCCGTCGGTCACCAGGTTCACCCACAACAGCTGGAGCGGCAGCAGCGGCAACGGCCACCCCACCGCAGCAGCGACGAAGAGCGTGAGCAGCTCCCCCGCGTTGCCCGCGAGCAGGTAGGTGAGCGTCTTCTGAATGTTGTCGGCGATGCCACGGCCCTCTTTGAGCGCGGCGACGATGCTCGCGAAGTTGTCGTCGGCCAGCACGAGGTCTGCTGCTTCACGCGTCACCTCGCTGCCACCGACGCCCATGGCGATGCCGATGTGGGCCTCCTTCAGCGCGGGCGCGTCGTTGGTGCCGTCACCCACCATCGCGACGACGTCGCCCTTCGCCGTCAGCCCTCGCACCAACAGCAGCTTGTCTTCGGGCGTCACCCGCGCGTGCACGAGGTCTTTCGGGTCGTCGCCCGGCAGGAGCAGCCCCATCTCTGTCGCGATGGCCTCGGCCGTCTCGCGTGCATCGCCCGTCGCCATCACCGTGCGCACGCCCGCCTTCCGCGCAGCCGCGACCGCGACGATGGCTTCGGGCCGCGGCGGGTCTGCGATGCCGACCAGGCCCAACAGCGTGAGCGACTCCTCCTTCGCGCCCCTGCCCTTCGCGACGGCGAGCACGCGCAGCCCTCTCGAGGCGAGCGCCTTCGCGGCCTCCGACGCGCCTTCGGTGCCCGCGACACACAGCGGCAGCACCGTCAGCGGAGCGCCCTTCACGTTCAACACGCCATCGGCGAGCAACACGCTCATGCGTTTTCGTTCGGCGTCGAACGGGTTCACGTGCACGCGCGGGTTCTTCGGATCGGACTCGAGCGACAGCCCGCGCTTCTTCGCGGCCACCAGCAGCGCGAGCTCGGTCGGGTCGCCGACGCCCCACGTACCGCTCGCGTCGAGCGCCGCTTCGACGTTCGCCACCGCGCTCGTGAGCACCTGCTGCTCGTCGCCCCACACCTCGCGAAGCTCCATCTGGCCGGTGGTGAGGGTGCCCGTCTTGTCGGTGACGATGACGGTGGCGCTGCCGAGTGTCTCGACCGAGCTCAAGCGCCGCACCAGCACGTGCCGAACGGCCATGCGCCGCACGCCGATGGCCAGCGCGATGGTGACGACGGCGGGCAGGCCCTCGGGAACCACGGCGACCGCGAGCGAGACCGACGAGATGAAGACGTCGAGCCACGGCAGGCTGCGCAGGGCGCCCATCACCGCCACCAGCGCGACGACGGCGAGGCACACGAACATCAAGGTGCGGCTCATCTTCTCGAGCTGCAGCTGCAGCGGCGTCTTCACGTCGGTCGCGCTGTCGAGCAGCGTCGCGATCTTCCCGAGCTCGGTGCGTTGGCCGGTCGCAGTGACGACGGCGCGAGCGGTGCCCGTCGCGACGGCGGTGCCCATGAACACCCGGTTCGACTGCTCGGCCAGCGGAGCCCCCGGCGCGACGGCCTCCATCGACTTCTCGCTCGGCACGCTCTCGCCCGTCAGCATCGCCTCGACCGTCGACAGGCGGTGCGCCTCGAGCAGCTCGGCGTCGGCAGCGACGACGTCTCCCGACTCGAGCAGCAGCACGTCACCGACGACGACGTCGGCCGCGGCCAGCTGCACCGTGGCGTGGTCGCGAATCACGCGCGCTCTCGGCGCCGTCAACGCACGCAGCGCGAGCACCGAGGCCTGCGCGCGAAACTCCTGCACGAAGCCCACCGTCGCGTTCAACAACACGATGGCGACGATGGCGACGGCTTCGACGAGCTCCTTCAAGGCTCCAGAGACGATGGCGGCGATGAGGAGCAGCCAGATGAGCGGTGACGCGAACTGGTTGAGCAACAACCTCCACCAGGGCGTGCCCGGCCTTTGCGTCAGCGCGTTCGGGCCGTCAGCCGCCAACCGCGCAGAAGCTTCGACCTGCGTCAGACCGTGCGTCGCAGGAGCGGTCATGGCGACCGATGCTGCAAGCCACTCGCCGTGACTTCAATCGGCCGAAGACACTGGAGCGCGGGCGTGACGGGGGCGCGTGGAATGCGCGGCGCTCAGAGCAACGAGCTGCCGGGCATGTACTGCACGATGTCGGCGGTGGCGTTGCCCACCACGAAGTCGGCCCGCACGCGCACCGGCAGCTTCTTCTCGTCGGCCGTGTACCAGACGAGGATGTTGCCCTTCGTCGCCGCGTTGCCCTGGAAGTCGGTGCTGATGCTCACGCGGTACGCGCTCGTCTCGCCGAGCTTCGTGGTGATGGTCTCTTTCGCTTCGATGGTGGCCTTCATCGGGTACCACTTCGCGCCGGTGAAGATGGGCATCTCGTGCACCGCGCCGACGACGATGTCGTGCGAGCGCAGCCAGAACGCCGCCGCCGCGAGGTCCATCGTGCCGTCGGGCACGTCGTAGGTGACGTCGTACGGGCCCTGCCCCTCCTTCTTCTTGTGGGCGAAGACCTTCTGCGGCTCCTGGTTGAAGCGGAACTGCTCTTTGCGGCGCGCCCGGTTCTCGTCGATGAAGTAGTCGACGCCGACCGACTTCTTCTGGGCCGGGTCGAAGTAGCTGACGAAGCGGTCTTTGATTTGAAAGACGCTCGCGACCGACGTCGACTGGCCCACGCACACCAGCGGCAACACCCGCGCGCCGTACTGATCGGTTCGCAGCCCGACGGTGATCTGCGCGATGCCGCTGGGCACACCGAGAAAGCTGACCTCGTAGGTGGCTTGCTCTCCGGGCCCGAACGGAACCGGCTGCGTCAACGCGAACGCCGAGGTGGTGACGAGAACCGCTGCCGCCATCGTGAGCCGCTGCATCTGAGTTCGACCTCCAGACCGGCAAGTGTGTCGCGCCGGCATGACATCGACGTCAGCGTGATGGGGCTATTCAGGCACGCATTTCAAGGTGTTGGAGGCGAACTTTTTCGGGCCTTTGGTCACCAGGCGCCACCGTCTGGCAGGCCACAGGCCCCCTCCACTCCGGCGTCACACAGGCGAGCGGCTTCGGCGCGACGTTCGGTGCTTTCGAGCAGCGAGAGGTAGGGACCCAGCGCGGGGCGCCAGCCCCACTGGGCCGCGAGACGGAGCCAGGGAAGACCGCCGTCGTCGATGCGTGAGCGAACGAAGCACCCATATCGCCAACCTGCATCGCAGCTGTTCTCTGCCAGCCTGCGAGCACGCGATGCATCTGGAGCGAGGTCGTTTCTCAACAAGAAGTCCGCGAGGATTGCACAGCCTGCCTTCTCGTCATGCCGACAGGCGTTCTCCGCCGCGTCGAGCCCTTCCCACTGGTCGAGCCCAGCATCGATGAACAGCAGCGAGTTCGCGAGGCCCGCACAGCCGTATCGCGAGTCGGCGGCGCAGGCGACCCGGAAGGCGCGTCTTGCGCGCGGCATCGTCGACTCCAGATCCTCATCACGCTCTCCGAGCGCGCCGCAGGCACGTGCGTCTCTGCGAAGGCACGCGGCTTCGAGCACGAGATAGCCGGCATCAGGGTCGGCAGGCCCACCCCGGCTGTCGAGCAGGCTCAGGCCTGCGCGCCGACAGGAAGGCGTGCTGCCGGCGTCGCACGCGGCGAGCAGCACCGCGCGGGCCCGCACCGGGTCGAGGTGGCCGTCCCATCGTTCACTCAACATGTGGCCGAGGTTGGTGCAGCCCATCAGGCTGCCTCCATCACACCCCAGCTCGAGCGCTGCTGCGGCGCGCGCGAGCTGCTCGGGTGTCGGGTCATCGAGTTCCAGCATCGTCATTCCGAGATCGGCGCACCCCCACGACAAGCCCTTCTGGCAGGCGAAGTCGAGGAGCGCGACCGCGCGGGCCTTGTCCTGGGGCACGTCGCCAAGACCATCGGCCAGGAACAGGCCAAGAGAGGCACAGCCGACCGCCGTACCCGCGTCGCAGCTCGCGTACGCCAGCCGTGATGCGCGCTCGTAGCGATGTGCGGCCCGCAACGATTCGGCGAGGTAGCCGCACGCGACCTGATCATCGGCCGCGCACGCCTGATCAGCCCGCCGAAAGTCGTCGTCGGTCTCGATGGGCCGCCAGGTTCGGCACGCCGCCACCGTCACTGCCGCCACCACCGCGACCGTCAGCGCACGCCTCACGTGCGCTCCCGGCAGCCCTGCACGATGGCCTTCTGCTGCTTCGTCACCCACGACGGCTCTGGAGACTCGAGCATGCCCACCGCGAGCGAGAACGCAGCCGAAGCCTCGCGGCACCGGCCGAGCCCCGAGAGCGCCCGGCTCTGTTCGAACACCGCGGCGGTCGACCAGGGCGCGAGCGCCGCCGCCTGCCGCGCGGCCACCAGCGCCTCGTCGTACTGCCGCACGGTTCGTGCAGCGCGTGCCAGCCTCAAGAACGCGAGCGCCGAGGTGGGCAGCTGCGTGGTGGCCGCACGTGCTGCGAAGAGGCGCTCGGCGTACGAGCGATCATCGGCTTCGGCGAGCGCGAGCTGCACGAGCGGCTCCGGCGCGTCGGGGGCGTCGACCCATTCGCCGCGCTCGATGCGCTCGGCCCTCAACGCGGGCGGCTCGGGCTTCGGCGCCTGCGCCTTCGCTTCGAGGAGGGCGGTGTGCGCGAGGGCGTACCGACCCGTCGCCCGAAAGAGCTGACTGCGCCACAAGGCGACCTCCCACGGCTCGAGCCGGCGCGGCGTCGACAATGAACTCTCTCGCAGCAGCCGGGTTCGCCAGGCCGAGAACTTCTGCTCGGCCACGAAGGCCTTCACGCGCTCGAGCAGCGCCACGCGCTCCTCGGCAGGAAAGAGCTCGGCGTACAGCTCCGCGACCGGCCGTCGCCCCCGGAGCCCCTCGAGCAGGCGCTCGAGCCGCGGCTCGTCACGGTTCGCCAGATAGAAGAGCAGCGCGCGCGCCGTCGCGTAGAGCGGACCGCTGTCGGCCAGCCGAACGGGGCGCGAGTCCCACGAGAGCAGGTCGTCGACGCTCGTCCACACGTACACGTCGCGCCACGTGCCCATCTTGATGGAGCCGTCGGTCTGAAAGTGCGCGTCCTCGAAGAAGCTGGCGATGCCCTCGGAGAACCAGCGCGGCTGGCCGGGCAGCGCGTACGCACTGAGCAGGTGCACCAGCTCATGGGCGTTGGTGACGAAGAAGCGCGAGTCTTCACCCACGCTCGTGATGACGAACGGCTCGAGCGCACCGGTGGTGACGAAGCCGCCAGCGTCGTCGACGAACTCCGCAGGCTCCTGCTCGCGCATCACCGCGACGCGAATGCGCTGGCCGAGGTGCGGCTCGGCTTTGAAGAACACCGCGAACACGTCGTAGAGCTGCTCGAGCCGGCCGACCTCGAGCTCGAGCCGCTGCGTGGGCACGTCTCCGATGGCCTCGAAGTGCGTGCTCGTCACCTGCATCACGTCGACCCCGGCGCCGAAGCGCTGCGCCGCGCAGCCCGACAACACCATCGACGAAACGACCCCCACCCATCGCATGCCACCCATTGTGCGTCAGGCATCGCACGGGGCGAAGCGCGTAGCATCAGGGCATGACGACGGCCCTGCGACGACTCATCGACCTCATCGACGAACGCGACGCATCGCTGCGTGCGCTGCCGTCGGCGCCTGCGGGGTTTCGGGGCGAGGCCACCGTTCGTCGTGGCGCGCCTGCGACTGCTTCGGCGCTGCGCGACCTCGAAGCGCTGCATGGACCGTTGCCGAAGGCGTACCGCGCGTTCCTCTCGCTGCACGACGGCTGGCAGGGCTTCCCCGGCCACGCGGCGCGCACGAACCTCTTCTCGTGCGCCGACTTCGCTTCACCCGAGACGGCGCGCTTCGTCGACACCTTCCGCGCGTGGAGAGGCAACAAGACGAACCGTGAAGTGCAGACCGCGCTCGTCATCGGAGGCGGCCCTGGTCAGGCCTTCGTGCTGCTCGCGCCGGGGAAACGCGGCGGCAGGCGGCCCGAGACCGTGCGCAGCTACACCGAGAAGCCGCTCTCTCAAGGAGACGCTCCCGACTTCACCGCGTTCCTCGAGCGAACCGCGCACCTGCTCGGCGTGTGGCTCGAGCGGGCACGGGAGGCTGCTCCAGTGACGAAGGCGACCGACGCGTGGGCGTGCGTCGACGAGGGCATCGCGCTGTTCAACGAGGCAGACGACAATGGCGAGTTCGTCGACGAGAGCCGCTCCGCGCTTCGTGCGCTGCGGCAGCGCCTCGACCCGAGCACCGCGCCACTGCCGCACGCGCTGCTGCAACGACTCGAGCGGGAATTGTACGAGGGCGCCCCCTTCTCTCGGGCGCGGAGGAGTGGAGAGGTGCTCGAGTTCTTCGCGCACACGCGAGGTGTCTGGGTTCCGTCGGGCTGAAGGACTACGTGCCTTCGCGAGCAACCAATGCTCGTACAGGTTCGGTCGACCGCAACCTTCAGGCACCTGGGTGAGCGGTGAAGGCGTGGGCTCAGAAGCATCGAGGGGCGCCAGCTCAGATGGAACGTGCGCAGTCCGTGCCCTTTCACCGCGAGGGGACCCGGGGCCACTCGAGGGTCGAGATGGTTAGATAGACTATCTAACCATCTCGACCCCTGAACCTGGCCCGCTGCGCCGAAAGCTCGCGCACGACCGGGGCCGACGTTGCACGCGAGGACTCCGTGAAGAAAGTCGCGTCACGACAGGAGGCTCGCGAGCCGTTCAGGAATGCCGGCACGCAACGACTCGCTGAAGCCTCATTGCTGCTCGCGAGCTTTCAGTGCCGCATGGCGTTCAGGGGTGACGTCACGCGCGGGGATCCATGCCGCCCTGAAGGACCTCGATTTCGATGGTGTGCCCGAGCTCGTCATTCCCAACAGCGTGGGAGACGGCGGCGTCTACGTCGTGCGCGCGTTCTCAGACGGAGCCTGCTCGGGCCGACGCGGCTCATGCCCTCTCCCAACGCAGCCGCCGCAAGACGTTGCGCCACGACAGGAGCTGTTTGCCGTTCGCGAGCTTTCGGTGCCGAATGGCGTTCAGGAATGACGGCACGCGGTGGGGCCGACGCTGCCGCCACCGCTCATGGCCGAGCCCAACGGAGGCTTCACAGGCGTCATCTCGTGGACGACACATGCAAGACGTCGCACCACGAGAGGCGTCGTCTGACGTTCGCGAGCTTCTTGTGCGGCACGCGACGACTCGGTGAAGGCGTCGCCACCACAGCAGACGGCTGCCGTACGTGGTGGGCACTGACCGGTGCGATTGCCGTCGCGGGGCCCGTGCGAAGAAGTCGAGCAACTCGACACGACGTTCGGCCGAACCGTCACGACCGCTGAGGTCTGCGGCCAACCACCTCGGCAGCTCGCCGCCGCCACCGCAGCAGCAGCGCTCCGAGCATCACCATTGGCGCTCCGCCCGTCTGCTGACAGTCACAGCCCGCGCGGTACTGATGCTCCGTCGAAGGAACACCACCATCACCAGGCGAACCACCATCGATGACTCCCGCGTCGATGGTGCCCGCGTCCTCGACTCCCGAATCCGGTGCGCCCGCATCGCCAGTTCCCGCGTCGACCAGGGTGAGCCCAGCGTCGACGCCTGCGTCCCCCACCGCTCCTGCATCGACCCCTGCATCCTCCATCGCTCCAGCATCGACACCCGCGTCCGTTCCGCCGTCGGGATCGACCTCGACGCTCGCATCGGCCACGGGCACCACGCAGATGCCAGAGCTGCAGGTCGCCATCAGCCGGCACTCCCACGACTCACGTCAGGTGGCGCCCGGCCCACCGCGAGGCCACTGAATGAAGCGCGTCGTCGGCGCGCCCGCGTCGACGTCGTAGCGACCGAAGACGAACGTGACGTGGTCCGTGGCGACCGCCGCCGCCGCGTGGTTGGTGTGGGGCAGGCCCCCGGCGATGGTCTGCTGGTGGGCGACCACGACGCCGCCATCGAGTGAGAGCGTCACCGCCACCACGTCGCCCGTCGTGCGTGACGTCGCCATCGCCAGCGCGCCGCCGGGCACTTCGGTGACGCTCACCAGGTCCCAGAAGCCGGAGAGGATCATTCGTTCATCGACGAGCCCGGCGTCGACGACGCGCCGAACCCAGACGTTGTCGTAGTCGGTCGACAGCACGAAGAAGCCGCCCGCCTCGTCGGCCACCACCTCGGGGTACGCCGACGTCGCGCTCGTGATGAGGAAGCCGCCGTCGTCGCGCGCCACGAGGTCTGACGTCAGCCGCGTGCCCCAGAGCTCTTCGGCCGGGTTGATGATGGCGAGGCCCGAGGTGCCCGCGCGGTCGAACGCCAGCCGCGGCCGAACGGGCTGCGCAGACGTCGTCGGGAAGAGCAGGTGCGAGCTGAAGCCCGAGGCACCTGCGTCACGGCGATAGACGCGGGCCTCCTCTTCGGTGCCGACCTGCACCATCGCCGTCACGAGAAAACGGCCGCTCCGGTCGGTCGTCACGCGCGGGTACAAGAGCCCTGGCGAGAGCTGAAGAACGACGCCGGCGCCGCCGACCACGTGCAGCTGCGTGCCCGAGAGCACCGCGTACTCGCCGCCCACGCTCGCCGCCGAGACGTCATCGAAGCGTGACACGACGTGGTCGACGGCTCGCATCGCCCGAACGCCAGCGTCGCCCAGAATCACCCGCGCCACGTTCGTCGCGTACGCCGAAGGCGGCACGCCGCCCACCACCTGCCAGACCGCCACGTCGCCTTCGTCCCACGAGACGACGGTGGCGTTGGCGTGCCCACCACGCGCCAGACCGACCTGCCGTCTGCCGGCTGCCGGCCCGGCCTCGAGCGGGCCCTTCCGCGCAAACACACCGTCGTTGAACGTCGACCACGCCGTCATGCCTCCGGCGGCCGTGCTGAACCCCACGGCCGCGCCGTTGGCCGACCCGACGAACGATGGAACGAGCTCGAAGGCGCCGCCGTCGACGTACTTCCAGAAGGTGGCCCCGCCGCCCTCCTGCACGCTGGTGACGTAGGCCTCACCCGCCACGCCCGTCGTCACCGAGGTCTCGGTCGTCGAGCCGGGCGCAGGAAGGGTGAGGAGCCGCGGGGGCGCCGAGCCGCTCACCAGGACGAGCTGCGGCACGTCGACGCCAGCGTCGGTGGTCACCCGCGCCGAGGCCACCAGCACCGACGAGACCGACGCGACAGCGTCGAGGGTGTAGCCGCCCGTCGCCACCACGAAGGGCGTCGCCGGCGCTCCGAGCAGCGGCACGCTCGTCTGAAAGAGAGACTGCTGGGCCTGCCAGAACACCCAGCTCGTGTCGCCCTGGGCCGCCACCGCGACGGTGCTCTCCCACGGCAGCGTGCTCTGCGACAGCCGAACGGCCGTCGCGTCGAGCCGGGTCGTCGCCAGCGTGAACCGCCACAGCACCGGCTGCACCGCCTCGGCCGTCACCACGTAGCCCATCGACACGCTGGCCACCTTCGGCGCTCGGCCAGGGCCCACTCGCAGCGGAGCCGCCGTCGCCGGGTGAAAGGTGCCATCGGGCCGCACCAGCCGCAGCCAGACGTCGGTGTCGAACTCGTAGACGACGAGCCAGACGCCGAGGTCGTTCTGCCAGGCGACCGCAGGGTTCGAGCCCAGCGGCGCCGAGAGGAGCAGGCCTTCGGGGTCGAGCAGGGTATTGGCGAGGGGGTCGAACCGCGCCGCGTGCACCGAGCCGGCCCGAATGCCCAGCCGCCCTCCCGACTCCCACACCACCAGCGTCGTCGCCGGGCCCGAGGCGGCGCGCACCCGAAACGTCTGGCCCAGCGCCAGCGCCACCGGCCCTGCGGGCTCGAGCTGCAGTTCAGGCGTCGCCGCGAGCGCGAGCAGCAGAAGGAACGGCACCTGTGCAGCCTACGCCCAAACTCACGGCCCCAGCAGTTCGAGGCTCAGGTTCAGGCTGCGGGGCAGTTGCAGCTCGAGCGCCGAGCGGTCGTAGGGCGCCCAGTGCCGCTCGCTCACCTCGTTGCCCAGGTCGAACACGTTCGCCACCACCACCCCCGCGCGCAGCTGGTAGCCACGCCCGAGCTCGAAGTCGTAGCCGAGCCGAAGGTCGACCTCGACCTGGAAGTCTTCGCGCCAGCCGATGAGCGGTGACGAAATCTGCATGGCCGAGCCGCGGTTCGAGCGCAGCCGCGTGGCCACCTGCCCGTCTTCGACGAAGGTGTCGAAGAAGCCGAAGGGCTGCCCATCTTTGTAGAAGACGGTGAACGAGCCCCACAACGCGCGCCACAGCCGCAGCCCGCCAGCCACCTTCAAGATGAACGCGCGGTCGGCGTCGGTGTTCGACAGGCTCCGGTAGCGGGCGTTCGGGTTCGCGCCGAGCCAGTCGACGAGCCCGATGTCGTTGCCGAACGCGCCGTTGCCGAACGGCGGGTGGCCGAAGAAGTTCGCCGCCGAGAAGCCCGCCGAGAAGAAGCCGTTCTCGTCACGCACGCGCGAAAGCTCGAGCTGCACCTGCCCGCCGTAGGGCGTCTCGTTGAGCGGGTCGTTCACCAGCCGGTACCGCGTCGGCGCGCCATCGAAGAAGAAGACGCCGCCGCTGAAGTGGCCGTACTGCTCGGGCGCGCCGTCGAAGGTGAGCCGCGCCAGCCCGTGCCACGCCTTCGCGAGCGCCTGCCCGCTGAACTTCCACTTCGGGCCGAGCTGACTGGTGATGCCGAAGGTCGCCGAGAGAATGCTGGGCCCCTGCAGTTGGCCGATGCTGGTGACGTCGCCGCCGAACGTCTGCACGAGGCGGCCGTCGGCGCGGCGCGTGGTGGCCGTGAAGGCGCCCGGCGTGAGCGCGAGCGCCGTCTGCGAGGTGACGCCGATGGGCGTACGCCCCACCGCGAGGAACGGCTGGAACCACGGCGTCACGTGCCCGATGGCCATCACCTCGGCGCCGACGTCGGGCAGGAAGAGGCCCGAGGTGCCGGCCGCGTTCGCATGGTTGACGACGGCGTAGCCATCGACCGCCAGCTCGAAGTGGCGCCAGCGAAACGCGCGCGCGTAGCCGACGCGGTGTGAGCCGACGACGGTGGTGGTGGCGGTCGAGCCGACGGTGACGCTGCCCACGGGAGCGCCGCCGAGCGTGAGCGCGTGCTGCTGCGTGGTGCCGCCCGTCCACCCCAGCACGCGCGTGTCACTCGAGACGTAGGCGTCGTGCGCGCGATAGCCGAGGTCGACGCGCACCGAGTTCATCGCGCCCGTCGGGTGGAAGGGGAAGAAGCCCTCGCCGTCGACGTCGAGCACCTCGCGCGAGAAGTTCCACGCGTTCGCGCTCAGCCGGTCGTGTTTGTAGGTGAGCCCCGCGTGAAAGCCGCCCGAGGTGAAGCCGAGCAACACACCGCCGCTGCGCAGGCCCAGCGTCTCGTCACGGGCGTAGCGCCGCTCGGTGAAGAGGTTGTCGCGCTGGCGAAACTCCGAGAGCACGTACGCCCGCCACGCGCGGTCTGCCGGTGTCAGCTCGGCGATACCCGAGACCCGCAGCGTGCGCTCGTCGAACGGAACGCCGGCCTGCTCGCGCACCGCGGTGGGGAACGACTGGTGATGGCGAACGTTGCCGTCGACCTCGAGCGCCGAGCGGAGCGTGAGGCTGCCGATGGCCTCGGTGTCGAGCAGGCTCGCCTGCAGCCGGCCGAGGAAACGGCGCCTGTCCTCCTCGGGTGGCGTCGCGCGGTTTCGCGTGTGCTTCGTGGTGATGAAGTCGGAGATGGGCTCGGCACCGGGAATGGTGCCGCCCACGCCGCCGACGCCGAACGAGACGCGGGCCCGGCGCGCCGGAGCGCCCGGTCGTGGCGTGACGCCGTACCGAAGCCCGCCGCCGAACCGGTGAAACGGAGACTCCGCTGCCAACAACTCCAGCTCCGAGAGGAACGCCGTGGGCACCTTGAAGGCCGAGGCGCCGTCGAAGAACGGGTCGGTGACGTTGAAGTCTTCGAGGTGAAACTCGCTCCACAGCGGCGAGTTCCCGGCGAGCGAGAAGCGCTCGTGCTCGATGTCAGAGAAGCCCATGCTCTCTTCGAGCGCGAACAACGACGGCAGGAAGACGCGCGCGAGCACGTCGTTCGTCGACGTCTCACCGGGCAGTCGCGACATCGAGTCGGCGTCGAGCACGAGCCGGTCCGACAGGGCGATGCCGCGGCGCTCTTCGTGCGGCGCAGCGTCTTGCGCGAACACCGCGGCCGCGAGCAGCGACGACATGAGCGTGAGCGGGAGTGACTTCATTCGGGAAAGGGGCGGCACCTTACCCCTCGAGCCACCGCGCACCACGTCGGCGTACGCGCTCAGCCCGAGCGCACCCACGCGCGCGTCTGGGCAGCCGACAGCCACAGGTACCACTCCGAGCGAAAGAGGCCGAAGAAGGTGCGCGGCGAGAGCCCGGCGGTGAGCAGCTTGAGCGTCTTCTGCTGCGAGCGGTAGCCGTCGAAGACGCGGGCCTTCAGCTCGAGCTCGTCGTCGGTCACCCGAATCGTGGCGACGTCGGGCGGCGCTTCGGAGCGAAACCCCGCGCCCAGCGCGAACGAGAACGGCGGGGGTGGCAGCAACATGGCCAGCGCGGCGGGCGCGTCGGTGCGAGCCAGCGCGCGCTTCGTGGCTTCGTGCGCCGCCATGTGGTCGGGGTGCGCGTTCACGCCCTTCGGGTCGAAGGTGACGACGAGCCCCGGCCGTCGCTGCTCGAGCAGGCGCTGCACGACGGCGGTCGCTGCGTCGAGGTGGGCCTCGAGCTTCGAGTCGGGCAACGCCGGGAGCACGGGCTCGCTCACGCCGAGCAGCGCCGCGGCCTCGAAGAGCTCGTCACGCCGGCACTCGAAGTGCGTGCGCGCGCCGACCACGCCAGCGTCGGTCCACGGGTTGGCGGCGCCGTCGGTGAGCACCACCAGGTCGACCTCGACGTTCGCCGCGCGGAGCCGGTGCACCAGCCCGACGGCGTTGATCTCATCGTCCATGTGCGCGAACACGAGCAGCGCACGGCGGAGCGAGGCGAGGTCGAACGACTCCACCGGCCTGCGGGTGCCTTCGACGCCGAGGCGAAGCCTCAACCCCTGGAGCGCGTTCGCCACCGGTCAGAAACGAAGGCAGTACGAGACGAGGCCGCCACCCGAGCAGAGCCCGCTCGCCAGACACACCTGCGGAGCTGGGCACTGGGCGCCGACGAGCCGGCAATTGGGCATGCAGACGCTGCCGCCGCTGCGCGGCACGCAGACCTCGTCGGGCAGACACGGGGCCGCGCCGCACGGCCTCGAGCACTCGGTGCACGAGCGGCCCGCCTCGACGACGAGCTCGCAGCGCCCGGAGCCGCCGCAGCTGCCATTCGAACACGCGTACTGGCAGGCGAAACGCGAGGTGCCCAGCACGGGCAGGCAGGTGAGCTCGGCGCTGCATTCTCCGCCCGGGGTGTCGGCGAGCGCGGAGCAGGGGCGCCCGATGGTCGCGAGCAGGTTGCCGTACGGCTGTGGAGCACCACCGCCTGGAGCGCCCCCGCCCGTCGCGCCGCCGCTGCCGCCGTTCGAGCCCGTCGAGACGCCCGCGCCGCCTCCTCCAGAGGGCCCGACGGCCCCGTGCGGCTGGGGAATGCAGCCGCCGTTCGAGCACGTCTGCTGACCGGCGACACAGGTGAAACACCGCTGACCATCGACGCCGCACGCCAGCGTGTGGGTGCCCTGCTGGCACTCGCCTGACGAGTCGCAGCAGCCCTGGCAGTTCACCCCGTCGCAGCGGGGCACGCACTGGCAGGCCGCTGCGAACGCCAGCAGCGACACGATGACGCCGGCACGCAGCATCAGTGCTTGTTGTCGAACTCGATGCCGGCCTTCACCTCGGCGATGGCGTCGGCGACGAGCGCCATGGCCTTCACGCGGTGCCCGCCCTTGTCGGCGGTGGCCTTCTCGAGGTGGTTCTTCGCCTCCTCGAGCGAGAGGAGCGCCTTCTTCATGTTGGGCTGCGGCTCGGCGAAGGCCTGCGTGGCCAGACCACCGAGCGCTGCGGACACGACGGCGACGAAGAGCATCTTCTTCATGTGGAGGGTTCCCCGTGAGGTTGGTGTTGAACGGCTGGCGGAGTCTGCGTGGGCCTGCGCCGATGAAAAGAGAAAACGCCGACATGCAGAAGCCCGCCGCTCCCATGGGGAACAGGCGGGCTTCGTGCTTCAGCGCGGCGGGCGGGCGATTACTTCTTCGCCTCTTCCTTCGGCTTCTTGCCCGGCTTGGCCTTGGTGCCTTCGAAGAGCGCCTTCATGTCGACGGCGGCCTCCTTCTTCGAGGTGAGAATGGTGTTCACGGCGCGGAGAATCTTCGCGCGCACCTTGCGGGAGACGGGCACCTCGGCCGACGCGGCCTCGACCTGCTTCACGGTCACGCCACGGCCCATCGACGTCGGCTTGGCGAGGTCGAGCTCGGCGTACTTCTTGGCGGCGAGCTCTTTGTTGGCGCGCTTGGCGACGCGCTTGACGAGCAGAACGCGGGCAGCGGCGTCGGACGACTCGATGCGCTTGGAGGTGGTGTGAACCTGCTTCGTGGTGATCTTCTTCGACTCGAGGAAGCTCTTCAGCGTGCCCATACGAACTCGTGCTCCTGGAAGTGACGGACCAATGACGGTCTGATCGGGAAAGGGCGGCCCTCTTGCCCCACGTGCGAGGGGAATGCAACCCGTCACAGCCATCGAACTTGATCGCAACAGGCGTTTGTGTGTAAGGGGCTCGCCCTCCGTTCCGATTCACCATCTTTTTCGTAAGGGCAGCACCTCTTCCATGGCCAAGACCTCTTCCATCATCAAGAACAACCGCCGCCGTGCGCTGTCGCAGAAGTTCCGCGCGAAGCGCCTCGAGCTGAAGGCAATCATCAAGAACCCCACGACCTCTGCCGAGGACCGTGCGGCGGCCATCGTGAAGCTGCAGAAGCAGCCCCGTGACGCGAGCGCGATTCGCGTCGTCGCGCGCTGCCAGGTCACTGGCCGTCCCCGTGGCAACCTTCGCAAGTTCGGCCTCTCGCGCATTCAGTTCCGCGAGAAGGCGCTCGCGGGCGAGCTCACCGGCGTCGTCAAGGCGAGCTGGTAACCCTCTTTTCGAAGACCCAAAGGAAACCCCATGTCCCGCGTATGTCAGGTGACGGGCAAGCGCCCGATGGTTGGCAACAACGTCAGCCACGCCAACAACAAGTCGAAGACCCGCTCGCTGCCGAACCTGCAGAAGCACCGGTTCTGGCTGGCCAACAAGAAGAAGTGGGTGACGCTGCGCGTGTCGGCGCACGCCCTGCGCATCATCAACAAGCGCGGCATCGAGGCGGTGTACGCCGAGCTCGAGCGCGCTGGCGAAGTCTGAGACTTCTCCGTCGTCGTTCCCGTGAAGCCGTCGTGGGTCTTCGGACTTGCGGCGGCTTCTTCATGTCTGGAGACGTTCACCGTGAAGGCCAGCGCGAAGACCCGACGTGGCCCGCCCTTCGTCGTCGCCCGTGCCCTGCGGAGCCTGCGCCCTGACGGGACGTTGACGCTGGGGTTGGTGGCTGACACGCACTCGAAGCCCGACCCACGCGGCGTCGAGCAGCTCGCGGCCCTGAAGCCCGACGCCATCGTGCACGGTGGCGACATCGGCGACCTCTCGGTGCTCGACACCTTCTCGGCCATCGCCCCCGTGCACGCCGTTCGCGGCAACATCGACGTGCGGCTGCATGACCTGCCCGACGCGCTGGTGCTCGAGCTGCAGCACGAGGAGCGCACCCAACTCACGGTCTTGCTCACCCACATCGCGGTGGCAGGGCCGAAGGTGAGAGCCGATGCAGCGCGGCTCGCGAGGGCCGAGAAGGCGTCGCTGATTCTGTGTGGGCACTCGCACGTGCCCTTCTTCGGGCAAGACCGTGGGTTGACCGTCTTCAACCCGGGCTCCATCGGGCCACGACGGTTCACGCTGCCGATTCTGTACGGCGTGATGCGCGTCACCGCGGCGGGCGTGTCGCTGCAGCACGTCGACTGCGAGACGGGCAAACGCTGGGCACCGCCCGGCTGACCTGGCCCCGCGTGACCGTCGTCTCCTTCGGAGCGTTCCTCATCGCTGCCGTGCTCGCCTGCTCGGTACACGTCGCTTGGCCCCGAGGGACTTCCCTGCGCTGAAGAAGCCGTCGAGGGTGACGCTGACGATGCACCTCGAACGCGCCCGGGTGCGGTGACGGCGAAGCCATCGTGTGCCAGAAGCCCCGCCATGCGCGTGACTGTCCTGGCGGTCCTCCCGGTGCTCGTGGTGGCGCTCGCCGCCGGGTGTGGTGGTGGCGGCGGGCGATGCTCCTCGGCGACGTGCCCGGTGGGGTGCTGCGACGCCAGCGGCCTGTGTCAGAGCGGCAGCTTCTCGGCGGCCTGCGGCATCGGCGGTACCACGTGTTCGGTCTGCTCGGTGACGCAGACGTGTTCGCAGGGCCAGTGCATCGGCTCGAACTCGGGCGCGGGCACCGGAGCGGGTGGCGGCTTGAGCGGCACGGGCGGCGGCGTGGCGGGCCCACAGCTCGAGGTCATGCCCTCGTCGGCGACGGTGGCGAGCGGTGACGCCCTCACGCTCTCGGGCCGCGTCGTGGGCGGCGTCGACAACGGCGTCGCCTTCTCGCTCGCACAGGGCGGCGGCAGCCTGTCTCGCACGAGCGCCTCGACCGCCACCTACTTCGCGACCTCTGGCAACACGACGGTGCGCATCCTCGCGACCTCGGTGCAGAACTCGTCGCTCAGCCGCTTCATCGACCTCAACGTCAGCCAGACCCTCGAGCCATTCTCCGTGGCTCCGACTTCTCCCTCGAGCAACGCGCTCACGCTGCCGCCCGGCTCGAAGCAGACCTTCGCGGGCGTTCGCACCACCACCGTGCCCAACACGCCGAGCCCCACCTCGATGGTGGTTGGCGTGAGCGGGCTGCAGTGGTTCGTCTGGCCGTCCGGCACCATCGACGGCACGGGCACGTTGACGGCCGCGACGACCGACGAGCGCATCTATGCGCGTGAGCCCTCGACGAACCTGTGGAGCAGCGCCGACCTCTTGGTGACGGCGACGAACCTGAACGCCATCGCCATCACGCCGGCGGTCAGCACCGTCACGCGCGGAGGCGTCGTGCAGCTGACGGCCATGGTGTCTTCGGGGGCGGCGGTGACGTGGCGGGTCTCGCCCAACGGCGGCTCGGTCAGCGCGACGGGCACGTACACGGCGCCCAACGCGCCCGGCGTGTTCCTCGTGCAGGCAACCGCCGGCTCGCAGTACGCGCTCGCGACCATCGTCGTGCAGTGAACCGCGCGGGCCTCGCGTTCGCCGTCGCCAGCGTCTCGTTCTTTCCCTTCGCGAGAGACGCCTTCGAGCTGCCGCACCTCGTGGTGCTGTCGTTGGGCGTGCTGCTCTCCACGCAGGTCAGGCTCTCGGGCACGGCGCGCGTGGTGCTGGGGCTCGTGTTCGCCGCCGCAGTGCTCTCGTGGCTCACGGCCACCTCGGTCGCGCTCGGTGTTCCCGGCTTCGTGACGCTCTGTGGCCTGCTGCTCTTCGCGGCGGTGTCGTCACGCATCGAGCCGGGTGCGCTCGTCTGGGCCGCAGTGCCCATCTCGGCGT